>CADBSK010000139.1 GCA_902797305.1 uncultured Spirochaetaceae bacterium
AACTGAATCTTCTTCAAGCTCTTCTTCCTCAAAAATATGCTTTATATGTTCACTTACATTTGCCTTACTCGAACCATACAAATCCACTAGCTGAGCCTGAGTAAGCCAGACAGTTTCGCCTTCAAAACGAACATCAACAGAAATCTTTTCGTCCGCAGTCTTAAAAATCACGATTTCACTTTTATTATCTATTGGCATTGTTGTACCTCCTTGTATTTTATACTGAGGAGGGGAAGGCCTTCCCCTCGCTCCAACCGTCTGCGGCGTTTTCCGCTACCCCTTCTGCGGGCTCAAACGCCGCCCGCAACGCCTGCTATTGTTTTTTGTTTTGTTCTTTAGATATTGTTTGAATAATAGAATTCAATTCAGTTACTTTTTCTTTAACATCTTCAAGTTGTGCTTCAATTTTCAAAATTTTATCTTTATTGTCTGTTTCCGTTGTTGATAAATCATCAAGTTTTGAAGTTATAGTTGCACAATAATCTTCTAGTTTATTGATACTTACATTAGCTTCTTTTATAGTAATTTCATATTCTTGCTTTTTCTCGGTCATGTTAAATGAATAAATTGCAAAAATAGAGTATAAACAAATAAATAAGACTAAAGAACCATAAAAAATTCCAATAGTATTTCTTTTTTGAGCATTCCACCAAGCCTTAAACTTTTCCTCCGGATGTTCCTTCAAATACTCTAATTGATATCTTTTATTTTTTATGACATCAAAAATAGTTTCAGCATCGTAATCTTTTGTACTTAGATTATATAGATTTGTAAAATCATTATTTTGTCGTTTTTTTATAACATCAGAATAAAGTTGAACATATTTTCTTTCTTGCCATAGATAGAATGCATCTAAATATGAGAATAGAAATACGACAGATATCAGTGCAAAAATCAAAATAATATCTGGTAGATCTTTTAGATTAAAAAAAGTAATTAAAGCAACAAATAAAGTCAGAGTCCATCCTTTTATCATAAAAGAATTATTTGCCATTCGAGTTATACAACTTTGAATCAAATCAAGTTCTTTGTGCAATTTTTCTTCATTATCCATATACCTATCTCCTTATCGAACCATAAACAACATTCGGCCTTTTATTGTTAATCGTATACAAATTGTTTAATGCATCAAATTTATCTTTATAATCCTCACCTAACCAAGAATACAATTGCTTATACGTTAAAGTTTCCATGTTAGATGTATCAGCAGAATGCCTAATAGAAACTGCTTCATCAAGAACTGAGTGGGATTTCAGAATACTTCTATGTTCATCTGCACTTCGTGCTTGCACAAGTTTTGTCATTTCTATTTCAGTATGTATCCATGGAGATAAGGTTTCATCTTCTGTTTTTTCACCAGGTATACTGTCGCTTGGATATATAGAATTTGGAGTGTTCAAAAAAACTAAACATTCTGTGTTATAAATCATTTTTGTCAGAGCAATAGTTAGCATCATATGTACATGACTTGTAGAATAATTTCGTTTTTCATATGAATAAGAACCGCTTGGCTTTAAGCAAAATTCATTATCAATAATTCGTAACAGATCGTCTGCATACCCCCATATACAACTGTCTATAAAACATTTAATACCGTGGACTTTATAAAGGAGGCCAGCAATTAATATAGCAGTATTAATATCTTTATGAGAATGAGAAATAAAAACATCAGCCTTAATTAAAGGAAACCATTCTTCTGTTAATTGTTTACCATCTAAAGATCCATCTGGATTTTTAAAATTATCTAAATTTTTCTCTATTTCATTCTTGAAATCATTGTATAATTCCATACCAGAACTATAGCATTCTTCATATAAATCGTTAGGTAAATCAGTTTCTATATCATTTCCGTAAACTTTAAAAGCTTTATACATTTTTATACCTCTTTTGAAATAGTAAATTCATCTATATGCTCTTTTAAAAACACAGCATGATCTAAATATCTTTGTGGAGAATAGCAAAAATCATTCCATTTTATAAAAGTTATATAAGAATGCTCCCCAACATAAAGATTGGGATTATTATCGCAAAATCTTTTTTGCGGAAATTTTGCATTAAACATATTTCTTGTTATGATTGAAAAAAGAGCTGTTTCATTGTAATGATTGCACCGGCATAGTGTCCCGGGGCAATTTATATTTTCAAAACAATAAGAATAGTCATAATTTTTGTCAGGTAAAACAACTGCTAGAATTGCATTTGAATGACTTGTTCGGTCATTTCTCGTTGTTTCTTTTAAAGAAAAAGATATTTCCCAAGGAATCCACTGAGAACGCTCTGATCGATATCTTTCTCTCATATTTGGTGAAATTAATACAATTGTTATT
>CADBSK010000140.1 GCA_902797305.1 uncultured Spirochaetaceae bacterium
AAAAGCATACAGAGTCTTGCCCCGATGTACTCTCACAAAAATCTTGCTTTTATTGGTCCAGCAGGAACTGGTAAGACACATCTTGCAATGGCCTTTGGTTATGAATGCTGTCAGAAAATGATGAAAGCATATTTCATTAAGATGACAGAATTAAATGACCTGTTTACGGAAGCAAGAAAGTATGATCGAGTCAGTCGAGTTATGACAAGACTTATTAAACCGTCATGTCTGATTATTGATGAAGTCGGACACTGTGTTTTTGATGCTGAAAACACAAGACTTTTCTTCGACCTGATTGACCGCCGCTACCACAAGGAAGGTTGTTCGAATATTGTTTTTACAAGCAACAAACAGCCCGTTTCCTGGCGTCAAAATTTCACCGAAGAAGAAACTCTGCTTTGTGCATTGGACAGAATTTTCGATGACTCTCTGATTTTTAACTTCAACGGCGACAGCCATCGCGGCTTGAAACGTGAAGTTATTTCTCTCACTACTAAAAAAATAAAGACCGCTCCAGTAATGGAACAGCCTGAATTACTCTAAAAAGGAGGTATAACTCGGGTAGTTTTGGTTCTTTTCGTTTGTCAAAATTTGGCTTTTTCCGACTGGCGCTACATGGCTTTTTTCGCCTGACCCGAACAATAAATAATTTTGTCAAGAGAAAAAGGTAAATTATTTTTGGAGTTTTACGTTGATTTTTTGATTCTTAAGATTTATATTTTTCACTATAGGATAGTTTTCTTTGTTTTATTGTTTTTTAAGGAGGTATTTTTTTGTCTGTAGATCAATTAATTAATTCTCTTAATCAGTATTTTAAGAAATTAAACATAAATAAAGATAAATTTTCTGAAATCTTAAATACTATAGGATTAAAAGCATTAAAAAATAATCGAAGTGTTGCTTTGGTTTATTTTTCTCTTTCTTTTGCTTATGGTAATAAAAATGCAGGACAAAATCTTTTCTCAATTTTGTAATCTTCAAGTAACTTTTTAATATTTTTGACTATCCTAACTAAATTAATATTTTTTTCTGCTGAGTTTTATGTCATAAAACTCAGCGTTTTTTTTTCATATATTAATCTGGAAACATAATCTTAGTAATTTCAAATTTGCTATCTATCTTTAAGCTTATATCTTCATCTTTTACCAATATGTATTGCGGAAATCCGACAATATGCGTTTTCCCATCTGTAAAAATTGGCTGATAAATATCAAAATCATTATACTTACCAAGTGGTTTTATATCCTGAAATCCTTGTTGTATTGCAAAAGCTTTTATTGTATCGTTATGCATGGCTTTCACTCCTTCTTACAATTGGTTCAATAAACTCAGTATTAATAGCCAGATTATCAATTCTTAAAAGCTTTACAGCAGTATCTTCTGTATTTCCTTTTTGAATAAAAGGTAAATATTCTTCTTTCATGACTCTTTTACTATATATCTGATTAATTTGAGGATCATAAAAAACTAGATTTCCAGTATTTTCTCTAAATACCGAAATTATATGACCAATTCCAAAGAGTCCTTTCCAAGAACCTTCCATTGTATATCTTTCACCAGGCTTTACTGTTTTTTCGATAAAATCATATATAGCATCAACGGAGTTTGCTTCATAATTCATTATATAATCAGGATGTTTACCATCTTCTGTAAGCCATGCAAGATTTGTTTTTTCTGATAGCTGCATAGCATTTGAGTCTTCTGTCATAGGCCGAGCTTCAATATCATATCCTCGTAATCGAGCTTCAAAAACAACTGCACAAGTTTGACAGTTACATTGGAAACCATCACATTCTTCAAGATTAGGATTTACATGTCCACTATCAGCTTCAGTAAAAGACATTTCTGGTCCACGGTTAATCTCAGAAAACAAAGAATTCTTATTCTCTGAAATATCATCTTTTAATATGAGGTCTGCTTTACTCAAAATCTTATTTACAGTTTCTGCAATTTCTTCATTAGAGATTCTACTAGGATGTGGTATAGAAACAATTAATCTTTCATTATGAATAACAGGTTCTCCACAATATGTTAGTTTTCCCTGTAATTCAGGATAAATCTGAGTAAGTAGTTCTGCACCATATTTACTGCCTACAACAAGAATTTTTGGGTCAGTTGCTTCTATAAACTCTTTGTAATGCTGAGCATAGAATGAATCGTTATTATACTTTTCCTGAATATATCCAGTATGTTCATGAGATGTATCTGTCGGAATTGAATATCGAAAATTGAAATACATGGATTTATCCATATCTTCATATTTGTTGAAATAATCGTTGCCATTTGGTTTAATTTCATTCTTTAATTTTATAATATCATCTACAGTTACTTTTTTTCCTTCTTGTAGAGCTTTACGAATAAGATAGTTCAAATCAAATTCTGTTTTTATAGTTTTATTACCATCAGACCAGGCATCAAGTGTTTTACTATCTAAAGTTTTTATTCCTTTTTCAAAGTTGTCATCTGTAGAATAAGGTTCTTCGTTACAGAATGCTATTCTTATATTGTTCTTTGCCCAATATGCTTCTGGATTGTGAGGCTCATATAAAACAGCATTCTCTATTCCTTGTC
>CADBSK010000141.1 GCA_902797305.1 uncultured Spirochaetaceae bacterium
ACTATCAGCGCACTCATTATCTCGACGGCGGAATGGTGATGCACCTTACCTTAAAACCTGGAAAATACAAGATTTCTTTTTATACTCCACAAGACCAGCATTTTTTTGTCAAAACACCACAAACCCCCGAATGGAATTCCAATATTTATGAATACGACACAAAGAATCCTGCAAAAGTGATTTTTGTTTCTCCAACTGTAAACGAAAATGGCTTTTACAACGGAGGATGGCTTGTGAATTATAAAGCCCCTGATTTTTTTGAATTTACCAAATAAGCAAAAGTCTTTTTACGCATTACAAAATATGTTGTTAGAACAACAGGGCCTGTAATAATCCAGCTCACAGGATATACAGCCATTAAAACAGCAAAAGCCTGCAACGGTTCCAATATCGCCTTAAAATGTGCAAAAATAGTTAATATCCATACAACCCTAAGAACACAAACACCAAAAATAGTCTGTATTGCAGGAAGAAGAGAGTGCCCCATAGCTCTTAGAGCACTGGCTCCAAGTTCATAATTACAAATCAAACAGTCAAAAGTTTCTACAACTAGGATGCGTATACAGCCATACTTGATGGCAAGAGGGTCTACAGTACAAAGTCCCACAAAGAATTTTCGGAATACTACAAACAGAACAACCATTATGCCCATTATTGCAACGCTATAAAGCCAGCAAATTCTAAATATTTTCTTGCATCTATCGTATTGTCCGGCTCCGATGTTCTGACTCATAAAAGTTACTGTAGTTTGATTAAAAGCACTTACTATATAGAAAGAAAAGAA
This sequence comes from uncultured Spirochaetaceae bacterium, assembly GCA_902797305.1. Lineage (GTDB taxonomy): Bacteria > Spirochaetota > Spirochaetia > Treponematales > Treponemataceae > Treponema_D. The sequence goes on from CADBSK010000141.1 coordinate 785, forward strand.
CTCATAATTCTGACCGGCTGCGGAGCCTGCCATTGCACTTGCACCAAATCCATTGATTGCGCCCTGAATCATTACATTAGAAAAATTAAAAACCATTCCCTGAAGACCAGCAGGCACACCAATTTTTATCATTCTAATCAGATAGTCCCGGTTAATAGTGAGTTTACGCCAGTCTAGATGTAAATCGCCTTTTTCGCGCATTAGAAAATAAAGAACAAGAACTGAACTTAATGCATTAGAAATTAAAGTAGCTAGCCCTACTCCTGCAACATCCATCTTAAAACAGATTACAAAAACAAGATTTAGAACAAGATTTAAAACACCGGCCACAATCAAAGCATACAACGGCCTTTGAGTATCGCCTTTACTGCGTAAGATGGCACTGCCAAAATTGTACACCATAATAAATGGCATTCCGGCAAAATATATTCTAAGATATAAAATTGCACTTTCAATTACATCATCAGGAGTTCCCATCAAAGTTAAAATTGGGCGCGCAAGAATAAATCCAAGAAAAATCAAACCAAAACCGCTAATTAAACTTACGCTGATTGCAGTATGAACTGCATCCTGAATATTTTTATTTTTCCCTTCTCCAAGCAAATTACTTATAACGACATTTGCTCCAACAGATAAGCCTAAAAACACATTAATGATAAGACTAATTACCTGAGAATTACTACCAACAGCTGCAAGAGATCCACTACCTGCAAAACGGCCAACAACAGCAACATCTGCTGAATTGAACAACTGCTGTAAAATACTACTGGCGGCAATCGGTAATGTAAAAATTAAAATCTTATCCCACAAGGAACCTTTAAGCATATCCATACTTTTATTGTAATAATTTTTATTTAGCTATGCAAACAGCAACTAAATAATAGATAAAATATTATTGATATTTCCGTAATATAATTTACAATATATATAAGAAAATTATATTTATTGTAAAATATTTTCTAAGGATTTGCATATGGATAATAATGATGACATCATTCCTGGATTTGATATAGAATGGGACAAGAGCCTCAGAATCTCTTTAGGGAAAATCGAACAAGTACCTCGATGTATTTGTATTTATCTAAAAGGCAGTATCGATAACTATAATTCAAATTTCTTTCAGAATAAAATTACTTCTGTAATTGGAGCCGGATATATAAATTTGATTTTTAACTGTCAGGCTCTGGAATATGTTTCTTCTACCGGTATCGGAAACTTTACTTCTCTATTAAACACTCTAAAACCTCGGGGTGGAAGCATTGTATTTTTACAGTTACAGCCAAAGGTTATGGAAATTTTCCAGCTTTTAGGTTTTAATCACTTTTTTAACCTTAAAGACGACTTAAATGATGCCATCGACTTTTTTAAGCAGGCACACCCTTCATCTAACTCGGTATTTCCAAAATCATTTCCGTGCCCTATGTGCCAGCAGCGCTTAAAAGCAAGTCACCCAGGACGCTTCAGATGCTCTGAATGTAAAACAATCTTAAGTGTCTTAGAAGATGGACAGGTGGTCTTTGGATAAAAAAACTGAAAAAAACTGAATGCAACAAACTTACGCATTCAGTTTTTTTTTGCATTAGTACCTTTCCCGGTTCAAGGAATTATATTCTTCAAATAGACTTAAACAGGCATCCCTGTCTATTGGAATTAGATAATCTTCAAGTTGTTTTCTTCCTCCCATCAGATTATCAAACTTTTTATCCCTAAAGCCTATTTTTTCGTTATCGTCTATTGAACATCCATAATATACTTTTTCTATATTTGCCCAAAGACAGGCAGCAAGGCACATTGGACAAGGCTCTCCAGTTGTATAAAGTTCGCAGCCGAACAAGTCAAAAGTCTGTAAATCCTGTTCTGTTTTTCTAATTGCGTCAATTTCTCCATGACAGGTTGAATCATTGTTTGCAAGAACGTGGTTGTGCCCTCTACCGATGATTTTCCCTTCTCTTACAATTACAGAACCAAAGGGCCCCCCATGATTGTTATAAATACCGATTCGAGCCTCTTGAATTGCTTCATTGAGAAATTTATTTTGTGCCTGATATTTTGCAGGTGGAACAAATGAAATATTACCCATACTTTTTATTATAAATTGAAAAACCTTCCAAAGCAAACACATACAACTTTGGAAGGTTATTTTAAATAATAAGGCAAATGTCGAGTTAATAATAATAGATAAAAATTGTCATAAGGAAGCAGTGCGGTGATTAAAAACACTCTGTTTGTGGCGGTTGCGAAAGCAACCATTTAATAATCCTTGCCACAAACAGCGTGTAGTGCGCTAGCGCACGGTTTTACATCACCGGAATGCAACTAGAAGACAATTTTTCATATGGTAGTAATAAACTCGCCATATGTCTTTTAATTTGACCCTTTTATTAGAATTCAATTGTGTAGCTTACAGGGAAACATACACCAAAGACATCTTCTGAAAAGTCAAACTGTACACCTGCTTCTACAGAATGAATACCATGACTCCAGGTTGCATATGGATGAACACGGAAAGCTCCTGCAGCTGGATCTGTATTAAAGTCCCAGCCACCGAGTAATTCTAATCCACATTCCCAATCATCAGTAAATCCCCAGTTCCATGTAGCTCCAAGGTACAAATCAGCATCAGAATCTTCATTTGTGAAGTTTGTTGCAAAGTCAAATGCAAAAGCCATGTCTTTGTCGTCGTAATCATAGCTTGCACCAAGCATAAGAACGTTTCCTGCAACTTCGTATTCACCTACGCCTTCTTCATTAATACCGAATCCTGCTGTAAGATTAAGACCATCGATTCCACCAAAAGAACCGTAGATACCAAATGAGCGGTCATCTACTAATACATTGCGTGCTGTGAAACCAATACTGAAAGTATCTTCCAATGTGTAATCAATACCCAAATTCAAAATGAAATTTTTATATGTATCTGCTTCGTTTTTATCAGCTCCGATAGAAGAAATAAAATCAAAGCCAGAAGCAATTCTTAAACCAGTTACAGGACGAAGACAAACTACAAAGTCAGAACCCAAGTTACCTGTAGCAGCATTATCATCCCAAACAGGAAGATATGAACCATCGGTATTAATTGTGTCGTGGAAACCGAAGGTTAAAACTTCGAATGGACGATATTCAATATAGTAATCGTTGATTAAATAACCACCATAAAGTGCATCACCGAGGAATGCTACATAAGTGTAATCTTCCCCATTTGAATTTTTACTGTCTATAGTATTCATGAAAAAACTGATATCCAAAGCGGCATCAACTTTTTCAGAAACGAATTCTACTACAGTGTTGTTTTCTACACCAGCAAAACTAGAGGTAGTAACCCAACTATCATCATCTTGTTTTTCTGATTCGATATTAACGATATCTGATGAAACTTTGTTAGAGAACGAAAGTTCTACTTCTGCAAATGAAACACCAGCCAATGAGAGAGCAGCAAGACCTGCAACTACTTTTTTTGATTTTAACATATAAAACCTCTTTAATATAAGTTAGCTAAGGCTAATTAGCAATTGCTAACATATTGAATTTATTAATTATTTTCAAGAGGTTTAAAAATAAAATCCCCCTGCCAAAAGTTATTTTCTTTTAGCAGGGGGAATCTAACTAATCTATGTAGATTTTAGATTGTTTTACCCTTCATTTGAGCAGACTTACGAAGCCAGTCCATTCCTGATTCATAGTCTCCTTCTCGGATCTTCTGCTTTTCTAAAGTTTCCTTAAGTTTTTGAGCAAGTTCCGAAAATCGTTCTTCGTCAACCATCTTTTCAAAGTCTACCTGATTTAAACCAAATTTTGTGTGCATAATATACCTCCAGCAATAAAGTATTAAATCTGTATATCTATATAATAACCCAGGTTTTTAAAAAGTGGAAATAAAAAAACATTTTTATTAAAAATAAAATTAAAAAAAATTGTACTTACGTCGTTCATAGTGATTTTGTACCTATGTCGTCAATAGACAGAATTTGAATCCCACTTTTGTACTTGAGTCGTTCATAGACAGAATTTATATTTTTAGAAAAACTGTACTTACGTCGTTCAAAATGGAGAATTAACAATAAAAAGTTCTGTAAATACGTCATTGGTAGACAGAATTCAAGTTATTTTCTTGTAAATATGTCTTTCATAAAGGGAAAAGAAATAAATTCCGTCTATAAACGACATAAGTACAAGATAAATAAAAAGAAAATTATAAAAGGATTATGAACGACGTAAGTACAAGATTATAATTCGTCTTTGTGGAGTTCAGCAAATCTTTTATTTGCTTCATACGCTGTGATAATGAGTTTGCCAGGATTTTGTTTTTGTTCTTCTTCAACCTGATCAATAATCTGCTGGTATTCTTCTGCGTATTTTTCTTTTAAGCGGGAAAGATTTTCTGATTCATCTTTTGGAGGAACCAGCTTATTTGAAGATTTAGAATTAGGCAAAAGATGACGACGAGGAATTACTTCGCTTTCTTCACAATGAAATCTGAATCCTAAAAGTTTTTTTCCTTTTGTGATTTGCTCAGCCTGAATTGTAAAGCCAACTTTTGCGTCGTTCAATAAATCAATTGGATCGTAAACTACACGGCGGGTAAAATCGCAGGTTCTTTTATATTGATTTTTGTCAATCATAAAAAGCTGCTTTAGCTGCTGTACAGAAAACTCAAAGTACCACTGCCCTTTTTTATTTCCGTTTATCCCTTTGTTACCGGCATATGACAAACCAATTTCAAAATAGCGGATTGAATATTTGCTGGATAATCGTCCAAGAGAGGCTAAATCGATTTTTGAATATGCATTTTTATACTGAACAAGAGCATCTCCAAGAGCACGATTAAAAGTAAGAGTGAACATTTTGCTGGATGGCTGCCAGGAAGCTTTATCGAACCAGGTATAGGCAAACCAGTCACCGTTTTCCTGATTAATTGTGATTTGCTTTCCGCTGATTTTTTTTACAGAATTTTCGAGAATTTCGCGCTGTTTCTGGCCGTCTGTTAAATCTAAAGCTTTAATTGCATCAGAAATTGAAAAACTTACTGTATAATCTTCTTCGTTTTCGATTTTGTAAGGCATATAACTCATTGCTAATGCCATAAGTTTTTTTTCTGTAGCTTCTACGTCGTTTATTGAGCGACTGATTACATTAGGCTGAAGAAGAAATTTACGATCTTTTGTACGCAAATTTTCAGGAAGTGCTTTTTCTAAAGCTTCCATCTCTTCATCTGAAAATAAACTGTATTCTTCACTCATACTTTTAATATAAACGACATATTGAGTAAATTCAAGTCGTTTATTTTTATTATATATATAATTTATTTTAAAAAAAAAGAAAAACTAATATTTATTTTTTAAATTTTTATTTAATATTCTTAATATTGTGCCTTTGTAATTTTATATAATTTAAAGAATTACGTTTTTTCAGAACGACACACGTACTGAATTGAACGACAAATATACAAATTTGAACGACTTAACTACATTTTAAAACGACTCAGGTTCAGTTTTAAAACGACACAATTACAAAAACGCTAAAACTAGTGTTTTATAGACGACAAAAGTACAAATAAACACTAAATAGACGATTTATACAGGATTTTAGAGCATTTTAGCCTTGTTTTCAAGAATTTTTAGTAATTTAGGGCTTTTTATGAACGACGCAAGTACAGTTTCAAACTTTTTTTTATAAATAAAGGCCTATTTGTAGTATTATGAACGACTCAGGTACAAACCTATGAACGACAAAAGTACAACAAATAAGCCTTTTATGAACGACGCAAATACAGATTATTCAGGAAGTACTTGTTCCAGAATCTGATTTAAGCAGTCGTTAAATGATGTATTATTATTTTTCGCAAGTTTTTCAATTTTTTCGTAAATGCTTGTTTTTAGTAAAACACTTGTTCTTCTGCTTTTTAATTCTCTTGCAGGACTTAAAACAAATTTTGCTTCAGCTTTAGGTTTTGCTGATTTTTTATAAGTTCTTTTTTCTTCAACAACTTCTTCTGTTTCCTGATCATCTTGAGCAGAAGTCTCTTCTACCTGAGACTGTGATACTTCTTTTTTTGAATCTTGTACTTTTGTCGTTTTATTTTGACTTGTTCCGTTTACATCTTTTGTAAACCATTCTGTTGCAACATTTGTATTAAACTGTTTCTTAGCCATATTCCCCTGCCCTATTTAGTTTCTGCGATTAATTCATCTACAAATTCTGAATAATCATCCGAAACCTTTGAGTTTTTTGCGTAATCAAAAATCGACTGCTGACTTAACTGAGCTTCTTTGATAGCGATTGCTTCGCGAATGCTTGCGGTAAAAACTTTTGACTTCATTTTTGTACTGATTTGAGCAGCCATATCTGCCATTGTTTTAGAAAGAACAGCACGGTCGCTGTATCTTGTTAAAAGAATTCCCGCAACTTTAATTTTATTGTTTGTGTATTGTTTTACGGCATTAATTGTGTCAAAGAGACGTTCGATTCCCTGAATTGAATAAATGTCTGCCTGAGCTGGAATAACGACAGAATTACAAGCTGTCAACGCGTTGATTGTTAAAATGCCAAGTGCAGGTGGCGTATCGATTAAAACATAATCATATCTTGCCTTAAGTTTTGAAAGTGCTTCTTTAAGGCAGTATTCCTTACCTGTATCTGTAAATATCATTTCTGCTCTAGACATTTGTTTAGAACCTGCGATAAAGTCTCCTCTAGGAGATTTTTGAATTGCTTCTCCAATGTCTGCTTCGCCTGTCATTACATCTAGAATATTTGGTAAAGACAAATCTGCATTGAGAGAAAATGTTAAATTGCACTGAGGATCCAAATCTATTGCAAGAACATTAAAACCTTTGTTTTTTAATCCAGAAAGTGTTGCATCTACAGTTGTAGTTTTTCCGGCTCCACCTTTCTGATTTGTTATTGTGATAATTTTCAAAATGTATCTCCTTTGTAATATGTTTGTATTTTATACTATATAGATATTATCGTCAATAATATTAAAAAGATTATAAATATAATGTAAAGAAAATATAAATGTAGTATACAAATATGATGTAAGTGGTCTAAAAAGAATATAAAAGGGGTATAAATATAGTATTAAAAGAATATAATAAGAATATAAATAAAATATAAGTGAGATACAAATAAATTATATAACGAATATATAAAAGATATAAAAGTAAGATAAAAAGAATATAGATATAAGATTAAGAGAATATGTATTATAATACAAAATATTAAAATGTTATAAAAATATTACAAATGTAATATAAATATTGAATTTATAATATTATATTCTAATGAGTAATATAAAGATATGTTTTAATATAATATCAGTACAATATCTATGATAATATATTTGTAATATAATGAAAAATTGGTAAATTTTGATAATTTTTATTGAGGTTGATAAAAATATCAAAAAAATTAAAAAAGTGCGTAAAAACGGTCATTTTGAGCGTCTGAGAGGGTGTGGAGGAGGGTAAAGAAATGAAATTTTTCGTTAACTTTTTAAATATTTTTCAGTTTAAAAAAAATCGAATTTTTATAAAAAAAGTCCTGGCAAAATTATAAAATGTCAGGACGTAAAAATTTGTAAAATTATTTTTTTAAGGTCTTAATTTTTGCAAAAATTACATAAATTAAAAAGCTAAAAATCATGTCGATTAAACTGCATCCAAGTACAAAATCTATCTTCATAAATAATCTGTAAAAGATAAAACCAATTAACCAGATTATAAGTTTTGGTATATCAATTTTCTTTTCTGAGGAGTCATTTTTTATTACAAAAAAATCTGCAATTAAAATTGCAATCATTGGTGCAAAAACAGAACCGATAAAATAAAGGAAATTAGAAATATTGTCCATGTTAAAAATTATTGCACCAATTGTTCCGATAATTGTTGTTGCAATTCCTGTTAATTTTTCGTTCTCTTTTGGAATGATTGTTTTAAGAGAAATGCCAACACTTACTGCATCAAGAAAGGTTGTTGAAACTGTAGAAATTATAATTATGATAAGTCCCACTATACCAACACCTGCTTTGACAGCGATTTTTGCGATATCTCCTTCGCCTGTAAAAATTGCTGCTCCCATTCCTATAACGTACATCCAGGTAGAAGTTAAGCCGTAAGTGATAGAGCTAACGAGGGTTGCCTTAAATGGTTTTTGAGAATCTTTTGTATAGTCGCTGATTAACGGGAGCCATGAAAGTGGCATTGCAACGGCCAGTTCTATTGCAGCTCCAAAAGATATGTTTTCTGATAGGGTAGGGGAGGCGTTGTTGTCTCCTGCAAGTATTATTTTAAAAAGTACCAGCGTGAGAGCAAACAAAAGACTCATTGCAACAACATTGATTTTTGCAATATTTTTAATTCCGATGAGAACCCAAACTATTATCAAAGCTCCGATTACCAGACACCATATCCATTTTCCTTTGTCAAAAATCTCGTTTACGGCAAGTGCGCCGTCGTAAATCATGATTCCGGTCCATCCAATAAGCTGAATGATGTTCAGAAGGGCAAAAAATTTAGAACCAATGATTCCAAAACTATATTTTGTTGTTTCCATTGAGCTTTTTTGGGATAAACCGCCGATGTAACCTGCAAAAAACAGTAGGGTGCACCCTATTACGTGACCAATTACAATTGCCGTTAGCCCTTTAGCAAAACCAAGAGGTGCAAAATAAGTTCCTGTGATAATTTCGGCAATAGAAACGGCTGCTCCAAACCAAATCATTGCACAGCTAAAAGTTGATGTCTTTTTGTTTTCCATTTTTGTATTTCCTTTTAATTAAATAATTTATAATTGTGCATAAGAGGTCCGCTTCCTTTGCCAAGGTTGAGCATGGCTTCTAATGCGCCTGATATATATTCCTTTGCATTTTTAACAGCATCGTTAAGGTTTTGTCCTTTTGCTACATTAGCTGCAATTGCACTTGAAAGGGTACAGCCAGTTCCGTGGGTATTAGAATTCTCGATTCTTCGGCCTTTGTACCAGGTTGAGATGCTGTTTCCCTGAGAGTCGTATCCATAAAGATAGTCGCTTGCTTCGTTAATTTGATGTCCACCTTTTACTAAAACATTACAACCAAATTCCTCATAAATCATTTTTGCAGCTTTTTCCATGTCATCAGAGGTTAGAATTTTTATTCTGTTGTCCACGAGGCATTCTGCTTCAGGAATGTTAGGAGTAATTAGATCGGCAAGAGGAAGCAGTTTTGTTTTTAAGGTTTCTACCGCCTGTTCGCTAATAAGTTTTGCTCCGCTGGTTGCAACCATTACAGGATCAACAATCAGATTTTTAAGTTTGAATTCTTTTACACAATTACTTATGCATTCAATCAGTGCGCTGGACGAAACCATCCCTGTTTTTACTGCATCAGGAAATATATCTGTAACATTTGCTTTGATTTGAGAATGTAAAAAATCTGGGGTTACTTCTAAAACATCAAAAACACCTGTTGTATTTTGTGCAGTAAGTGCGGTAATTGCGCTCATGGCATAAACACCATTCATCGTCATGGTTTTGATATCAGCCTGTATTCCGGCTCCTCCGCTGGAGTCACTTCCGGCAATTGTCATGGCGGTCTTCATAAAATCTAGTCTCCTTCGTTTTTGAAAATTAATCGAATGTATAAAGCAGTAAAAAAATATTGTCAAGAAGGGGTAAAACGGGTTGAAAAGGGATAAAAGTGAGGATTTCAAAGAAAAATCAAGAAAAAATTGCAAAACATATTGTCAAAATATTTTTGTTGAATTATTATTGCCCCATATTGCAGGGGAACCCGACGGAATAAAATCCTAACGAGTTGAGATAACGTAACGACGCAAAACCCTCTGAACCTGTCGGTTAACACCGTGGAAGGAAGCATAAATGAATATAAACGAACTCAAAGCCAAAATTAGGGAGGCTGTTCTTCTTGTTAGAGAAAGAAAGCCCCTTGCTCCATCAATTACAAATACAGTTACAATTAATTTAGTCGCAAATGCTCAGCTTGCCTGCGGAGGCTCAGCCGCAATGGTTTATCTTCCGGATGAGGGCGAATTAGTCTCGGAGCTTGCAAATTCCGTATACATTAATTCAGGAACGCTTTTTCCGGTATATGAGGAGACCTTGCCTCGTACTGCAAAAAAATTATTTGAAAACAAAAAAAACTGGGTACTGGATCCTGTGGCAATTGGAATAGGGGAACTGCGTACAAAACTTTTGCTTGGATTTAAAGAAAATCCCCCGGCAATCGTCAGGGCAAATGCATCAGAGGTGATTGCCCTTACTAAACTGTGGGGTTTGGATATTGGTTCTACTACCGGTGGCCCCGTTGGAGTTGATTCTGTAGACAGTGTAGAGTCCGCAAAAAAAGCCGCTTTAAGTCTTGCGTCCTTTATCAATCAAAAGAGGGGAGGGCAGGGAGCTTGTGTTTGTATAAGTGGAAAAACAGACCTTATTACCGACGGCAAAACCGTTGTTTATTCCTATGGCGGCTCACACTTTATGGAAAAAATAACTGGGGCCGGCTGCTCTCTCGGTGGAGTTTGTGCGGTTTATGCCTGTGTTACAGATCCTTTTATAGCCGGTCTGACAGCAACTCAAATATATAATCTTGCAGCAGGCAGGGCAGAAAAACTTTGTAAAGGTCCTGCAAGTTTTGAAAGAGAATTTATAGATCAGTTGTATCTTGCCACAGCAGAGCAAGTTGCAGATAATCCATTTGAAATAGAAGACGATGAATAATATGACTCTGGACATTAGTAAATACCTTGTAGTAGGACGGGAAAATACATGTGGCCGCCCTGTTTGGCAAATTGTAAAAATGGCTGTACAGGCTGGTTTTACTTGCGTTCAAATCAGATCTAAAACCGCAAGTGCAAAAGAGATAATTCAGGACTGCAGGGAATGTGCACAGGTAATTAATGAATTAAATAAAAGTAATGAGGTTACACTTTTGGTAGATGACCGACTTGATATTGTTCTTGCCTGCAGAGAGATGGGAATAAAGGTAGACGGCATTCATATAGGTCAGAGTGATATTCCGGTTTGGGTATGTCGTAAATATTTAGGAAAAGATGCAATTATTGGACTTTCGGCACCAACACATAATTTGATTAAATATATAGAAGAAACTGATGTTTCAGAGATTGATTATTTTGGTGCAGGACCTTTTCATCCAACTAATACAAAACCAGATTGCGGTATGGACGAAACGGGGCGTGTTACTACAAGAACAGTTACGGAACTAAAAGAACTTGCTAAAAAAAGTCCTGTTCCTGTGGTTGTTGGCGGCGGAGTAAAGTTAAATGATCTTAATGCCCTTAAACAAACAGGTGTAGCAGGATTTTTTGTTGTTTCTGCAGTTGCGGGCGCAGAAGAGCCATATGAAGAAGCAAAAAAACTTGTTGAGGAATGGGATTCTTAATGATATTTTAACTGATAAAGTGTAGAATAAAGATATAAGGAACTATCGATTTTTTATGTCTAAAATTTCTATTACTAAGTTTGGCACTTTATATGATGGTGCTGAGGCTCATCTTTACAAGATTCAGAATGAAAATGGATTTTTTTGTGTAAGTGATTTTGGCTGCACAATTACAAGTTTACAGCTAAAGAATAATGACGACTCATTTACAGATGTAGTATTGGGCTTACCAACTCTGGATGCCTACGCCCGCACATGGGGCAGTTTTGGTGCGATAATAGGTCGTTTTGCAAATAGAATTGTGGGTGCAAGTTTTACTCTAAACGATGTTACTTATAATTTGACAGAAAACCTGCCTGGAGCCTGCTTACATGGGGGATTTCCGACCTGGGGAGCAACTCTGTGGGAAACAAAAAAACTAATAAAAGGAAAAAACTCTGGCATTTGCTTTTGCCATACTTTTAAAGACGGGGAGCAGGGCTTTTCTGGTAATCTCTATGTAGAAGTCGAATATATTTTGACAAGGGATAATCAGCTTTCTATGGTTTACAGGGCACAAACAGACAAGGCTACTCCTGTAAGCATTACAAATCATTCATATTTTAACTTAGCTGGAAGTGGCTCAGTATTAGACTACAATCTGCTTCTCAATTGTGATGAGTACCTGGAACTGAATAAAGAAGGATTTGTGACAGGTGAGATTAAACCTGTTAAAGATACCGAGTTTGATTTTACTCAGGAAAAAAAGATAAATTATTATCAGACAATAAAACCAGACAGCATTGGTTACGACATCTGTTACAAAACTCCATGTTACGATTCTGGTTGTGGAATTCCATTGCAAGGGAAAAAGCCTGTGCATATTGCCACTGTTACAGATCCTGTTTCTAACAGAAAAATGAAGGTTTATACAAATCAGGAAGGTGTACAGCTTTATACAGCAAAGTACATGGACCATGTTGCCGGCAAAAACGGATTTTATTACAGACCTTTTGAGGCAATCTGTTTGGAAACTCAGAGTTTTCCGGATTCACCAAATCAGAAAAATTTTGCCCCGACCGTTTTACAGCCAGGGCAAATATACGAAAGTGTAACGATTTATGCTTTTGAACAGGCATCAAGAGAAATATAATCTTTTCTTTTGCCTTCTGTCTCAAATATTATAATTGTATTCTTTCCTTGTTTTAACAAAGGTCCTGGGATATAGAGCTTTTTTTGAGGGCCCTTATCCCAGAAGCGACCGATATTAAAGCCGTTTACAAATGCAAAACCTTTTCCCCAGCCCTTAAAGTTTAAGAAGGTATCTCCTGTTTGCTTTGCATCGAATTCAAACATAAAGAATGCTGGATTTTTTGACTGGGCAGATGAGCCTTGTGACCAGTTGGCTCTTGTTATAAGTGTGTTATATTGCTCTTCGTCAAAGCTGAGAGGGTAATTATTCCAGCCGTAGTGCATATGACCGTTGATGATTACATCATCTGTAATTCCTTTTTTTTGTTTTACAAGTTTATGTCCAAAGTTAACTCTACCAACATTTTCTACAAGGAATTGAACTTCTGCATCACTGGAGCCGTTAAGGGGCCAGACCTTGCTGTCTAAAAGAGTAAAAGGAAATTTATAATGGATTCCCCTTGTTATCTTTTTATCGTAGGCTGTAAACATTTTTTTGCCAGCACAAAATCCCTGTAAGCGGTCATTGCAGGCGTTGAACATTACATTCTGCGGAGCTTCGCCGTTTTTGAGTGTGGTGGTGTATAAAATATAGCCTGTAGACTGTCCTGCTTCTTCCATGCTTAGGGGAGAATGACTTTTTATTGGTGATGAGATTAAATCCTTGTTGCTCAAAAGGTCTGCAGTCTGAATACATTTGACTTTGCCATAAGAAATTTGTTTAATCTCGGTAGAAAAAGTAACATCAGGAACCTGTTTGTATTTTTTTAAGATATTTCTAAAGGCATAGTATTTTTTTGTAAGGCGCCCGTCCTCTGTTACAGGGGCATCGTAATCGTAACTGGTTGTATCCGGCATTAAAGTGGCGTAATAATTAGCTCCATTTGTAAAACCAAAGTTTGTTCCGCCATGGAACATATAAATGTTTATGTTGTGGCCGTTTTTTATAGTGTATTCAAAGTCTTTTTTGTTCCATTTGAGTACGGACCTCATTTTAAATGGATTACCCCAGGCGTCAAACCAGCCTGCCCAGAATTCCATACACATAAGAGGTTTATTTTGTGGCATCTGATTTTGCATTACCCCAAACTGTTTCTGGCAATTAGTTCCAAAATTACCGGTTGGTAAAGCCTCCGGGTGCTGTCCATTTTTAAATGCAAGGCCCCATGGTCCATCAGAGGTAACAAAAGGAACATTAACGCCAAGACTTTTCATTGTATTTGCTAAAAAATCGAGGTATTCGGTATCGTCGCCGTAGTAGCCGTATTCATTTTCTATCTGCATAAGGATGATGTTTCCGCCATTTGTTACTAAATGGGGAACGAGTTTTGGCATCAGCACTTTGTAATAGTCTGTCACATGGTCAAGATAAGGTTTGTAGGAGCAGCGGACTTTCATTCCTTTTTCTGCAAATAGCCACGCAGGTAAACCGCCTGCTTCCCACTCTGCGCAAATATATGGAGATGGTCTGATTATCATGTAAAGGCCTAAATCCTGTGCAGTCTGGATAAATCGTTCTACATCGTGCATTCCCTGCCAGTTAAACTTGCCTTTTTGTGTTTCGTGAAAATTCCATGGGATGTAGGTTTCTACGGTGTTGCATCCCATATTCTTGAGTTTTTCCAGTCTGTCGCGCCAGTATTCAGGTATTACTCTAAAGTAGTGAATTGCTCCAGAAATAATCTGAAATGGTTCGTTGTTCAGATAAAATTTTTCTTTAATCTCAAAATCAGGCATAAAAAAAACTCCTTATGATAATTGATAGGCTGACTATCATTTTACCATAAGGACTATTATATCGCAAACTTTTTATTCAGCTTATTTCAATATTTTATAATCAGTGTTTTATAATCTTGAAACACCCTGAGCTTTTTTGAGCGGAATCTTTGTTCCGTCGCTTGCTAAAAGGTAGAACTGGCCGTCACCAGAGTCAGCGTTATCGCCAGAAGCTGTATTAAGTGCTCTGGAAGCATAAGAGTCGCTGTAAAGATAATAAGTAACATCCTTGTTCAAATCAAAGTAATAATCAGAAGTATAGTAGTCTGAAGTTCCCGGTTTTGTTGTAAAGGCAAAATAAACGGTGTAAGTGTTTTCTTTTAAGTTTGGAATTGTGCTTTTGCAATGGGTATATACCGGACAAAGAGAGTAGTCTGAGAGGGCATAATTTGTGCCGTTCAGATTCTGAACAAACCAGTCAGTAACTTTTGTACTTGTGTCGTTGTAAAAAGTAAAATCGTATGTGTAAGAAACAGGTACATAAGTAGTTGTGTCGTCGTACCAGTAGTCATCATAATCATCGTCTTCTACAAGCCATAAACAGCTAGAAAGCATAGAAACTGAAATAAGGGTTAATATAAGTGTAATAAGTTTTTTCATAATTTCCTCCTAATAAAACACCGCGTTAGCGGCGAGCCAGAATTGTTCCGACCTATGTTCGTTTTATGATTTAATAATAGCATTATGCAGAGGGGAGAACATGAATATATAGTAAGAGAAAAATAAGAAAGTTCTTAATAATTAGAATTCTTTATAGAATTTGTCTACAAAGTTTTGGCCCCAATAGTCACAGAGAATCTCGTATGCGGTTTGCTGTAGTTCTGGAGTTACAGAGGCTTTTAATTGTTTGATGTTGTTTATAAGACAGTTAGCACTTACTATTTGAATTTTTTGTATCTGCTCACTTGTAAAAGAATCTTGCGGAAGGGATTCTATTTCTGAGTAGATAGCTGTAAAAACACCTGCAGCAGAACATATTTTTTCTATTTGAGAAATATCTGTTACCTGATTTTTACTTGATATACCTGTTTCTATATTGTAGTTGTAAACGGTAGAGTCAATTCCGTAATATGATTTTGCGGTAAAAAAAATCCATAAAGAAGTTATAAAATCTTCTTGAACCGTACAATACATTGGAGGAATGTGGTCAAATGCTCTTAAAACAATTTCTTTTTTGTAAAGTTTACCCCACACAAAGCCATTAAAATCTTTTTTAATTAAAAATGAGTTTAAAAGATTTTCGTTAATAGCGCCTGAATGAACAAGATTGGCTCTTTTACCTTTTATAATAGCTGCATTAGAACTAAGATCGTTTGCAATAATGTTTGTTTTACCATGAATTACATCACATCCGCTCTTTATTGCTGCATTATACAAATCTGTAAGGCAATTTGGCGTGATTGTGTCGTCACTGTCTACGATTAAAATATAATCACCTTGTGCTAAAAAAAGCGCGTCCCGACGGGTTTCTAAAAGGCCTTTGTTTGTGTAATGCTCAGCGTAGTCGATTAAAAAACATCTTTTGTTTTGTCTTTCTAATTGTTTTGCTTCTTTTTTAAATACTTTTACAATTTTTTTGCATTTATTATTGTCATCTGTTTTTGTACTTGCGTCGTTTATAATAACAACCTGAACATTTAACTCAGATAGTAAAAAACTCTGTTTAATGCTGTCAAAGCAATTTTTTAAGAGTGGCTCTGTATTAAAAACAGGAATTAAAATGCTTATGTTAATATTTTTTTTCATATGTAAAAAAATAAGGGACTGTCTAATAAGTTTAGTGACTGCGGTCATTGAGCCTGTCGAAATGACCATTTACACTATATCTGGTGGTTTCGAGAACCTCA
>CADBSK010000142.1 GCA_902797305.1 uncultured Spirochaetaceae bacterium
CGCCGAAACCGTCGTCGATTGTGTCTGGGGCTTTGATGTCGGCAGTCCAGTTGCCGTCAGAAATAAACTTGTACTTCATAGTGGTACCAGCAGGTACTACTTTTGTATAAGTCCAACCTTTGTCAGTTTTAGTCATTGGTTCAGCGCCATTCTGCCAATTGGTGAAGTCGCCGGCAATAACTACTTCAGCAGCACGTGGGTTACCATAGAAGAATGTAACTTCGTACTTGCCGTTGTCAAGTTTTTTCACAGATACATCAGCAAAAATGCTTACTGATAGCATCAGGAAAACCGAGATGAAAGCGAATAATTTTTTCATCTTATCCTCCAATATTTTATATGCGCACTCTGCGCAAATTAATTCACACAGAATACACCTTAATATTCTATAGCAAGTAAGTTAGAAGTCAACGAAAAAAAATCAAAATTTTGTAATTTTTTTCAGGATAAGATGTTTATGAAAGGTTAATTAATCAAAACTTTTTTACATTCTTAAATATTTAGACTCTATGCATTGCGCTAAATACTTTTTCAGCCATGACGTTAATTTCAACGTTCATTTCCTGGGCTTTTTTTGAAAGAGCTTCTCGTAATTCATCGATGGCGATATCAGCGTTTTCAAAGCTAACCATCATCATCATAACGAAATTACCAGAAAGAATTGTCTGAGTAATATCAGCAATGTTTATCTTGTGTTCTGCAAGGAAAGAACTTACATTAGCAATAATTCCAACCTTGTCACTTCCTACAACTGTTATAATAGCGTTCATATTTTTATAGTACATTTTTTTTATAGGACATTCAAGAATGTTGATAAAGAATGTACTATCTCTCCCTGATAAATAAACTGAATATCAGAATCCACAACATCCGCAACTACAGCACCACCATGACTGAGGCGACCGAATAATACTTCGTCTACAAGAGGACTTGCTATCTTTTCATCAACGATTCGGGCAAGATTTCTAGCTCCCATCGTGCGGCTGTATCCCTGTTCTGCAAGATATTCCTCACAGTCAGGGGTAAGCATAAGTTTAACCTTTTTCTGACTCATACGGTCTGCAAGTTTTTTCCATTCTTTTCTTACAATACTAAGAATGACTTCCTGTTCCAGGTGACCAAAGGTTACTACCGCATCAAGGCGATTTCTGAATTCAGGAGAAAATTCCTTTTCTACAGCATCTTTTAGGGCTATGCTATCTGTTTTAAAATCAACTACAGGCTCACCAAAACCCACTTTTGCTTTTTCTAAATCTCTGGCTCCGGCATTGCTGGTCATAATAATGATTGAATTTCTAAAATCAGCTTTTCTTCCCTGATTATCTGTTAAAAATCCATAATCCATTACCTGCAAAAATATATTGTAAATATCTGGATGAGCTTTTTCTATTTCATCGAACAAAATTACCGAATGAGGATTCTTACGAACATCATCAGTTAAAAGTCCGCCTGTTTCGTAACCGACATACCCCGCTGGAGATCCTATCAGGCGGCTAACTGTATGACGCTCCTGGTATTCACTCATATCATAACGCAAAAGCGGTACACCCAAGGCATTTGCTAATTCTCTTGCAAGTTCTGTTTTACCAACTCCTGTTGGACCTACAAAAAGGAAACTTGCATCCGGCTTATCAGGATTTTTTAACCCTGCTCTGCTTCTCTTAACAGCTTTGACAACTGCCTCTACTGCCGTATTCTGACCGAATATCTGTTCCTTTAATCGATTTTCTAGTGTAGAAAGATTTTCTTTTTCTCCGCCACTAATAGTCTCAAGAGGGACTCTGGCCATCTTAGAAATAATCTTTTGAACAGTATTTATGGTTACAGTGGATTTCTTGTTAATTTTTGAATAACTACCGGCTTCGTCAATTACGTCAATTGCCTTATCAGGTAATCTTCTGTCTGGTAAATACTGAACAGAAAGTTTAACCGCAGCCTCGATGGCACTTTTTTGATACTTAACCTTATGAAAGTCCTGATATTTTTGAACTAAGCCATCGAGAATCTTATAAGTTTCCTCTACAGTTGGCTCAACGATATCTATTTTCTGAAAGCGTCGGGCAAGTGCACGGTCTTTTTCAAAGTTTTTTGTGTATTCTTCAAAGGTTGTAGACCCGATTACACGAATTTTTCCTGTAGAAAGAATCGGTTTTAGCAAATTTGCAGCATCTGTTGAGGAATTTCCGTTAGTTCCGGCTCCCATTATCATGTGTATTTCGTCAATAAACAAAATACTCTTTTTTTGATTTACAAGTTCATCAACTACTGCGTGAAGTCTTTCTTCAAAATCCCCTCTAAATTTTGAACCTGCAAGCAACAGCCCCAAATCCAATGAGTACACAGTACAATCTTTTAATTCTTCCGGAACAGAGCCTTCTATTATTTTTTGAACAAGTCCCTGAGTGACGGCGGTTTTTCCTACTCCCGCATCACCTACGTGAAGAGGATTATTTTTAACTCTGCGGCACAAAATCTGAATTGTCCGCTGGATTTCTTCGGTACGGCCAACCAGAACATCATACTCACCGTTACGGCATTTTTCTGTCATGTTTACGCAAAACTTTTCTAATGCAGATTTTTTTTGTTTTTGACCACCATTATTCTGCATTTGCATATCATTAACAGGGCGTGAACCAGCAGGTCCAACAACAACACCACTGACAGAGGGATCATCAGCTGGCTCTTTGTTTTCTCTGCGGTATTTTACAATTGCTTCTATCAGCGAGTTTTTTTCAATTCCGTTTTTCTTCATAAAATATGAACAGTGATTGTCTTTTTCTTCGTAAAGGCTTACCAAAACATCAGAAATATCAACCATAGAACGGTTACTAGACACACAATGAAAAACCGCTCTGTTCATTACAGACTGAAATCCTATTGTTTCTGCAGGATTTTTTGACATATCAGACGATTGATCCATCACAGGTACCTGATTTTCAAGATACACTTCAAGATCACACTCAAGAGCGCCTACATCACCATTACAATTAGAAAGAATTTCCCGCACCTGGTCGGCTTTAATAGCGGAAACAAGAATGTGTTCCGGGGTTAAAAATTCATGATTAGACCTTTTTGCTCGTATTAATGATTCGGTTAAAACCTTTGCTAAAAGACTGCTGATTTTCATACTTTTTCTACCTCAACTTTTAGCGGAAATCCGCGTTTTCTGGCCTTGGCAACAGCAATATTTGCACGGGTCACAGCAATATCATAAGTATAAACTCCGGCAACGCCTGTTCCGTTCTGGTGAACAGACTCCATTATTGAAACTGCTTCTTGATTTGATTTATGAAAGACCGTCATTAATAGTTCAACGACAAATTCTTTTGTAGTAAAGTCGTCATTAAATAATACTACGCGACACTGAGGCGGTAAATCCAAACTTTGAACTTGTACACTATCTTCTGACGCATTTAATTGCTCTGTTTCTGCCATGGTTTAAATATAACACATTTTGTAGTTACAGTGAAAATAAAAAAGGCCTGTCTTTCACGTAAAAATGATCTTTATCAAATCTACAGTAAAGGCAGGCCTTTTGTTTATTGAATCAAATGAACTATGAATTCTGAATCATTTTCTTCATTTTTTCTTTTGCAGCATCAATATCATTTACCATAAGAATTGGCTGACCGGTAGCATCCAAAGCATCACGCCACAAAGCGCCTTCTGGATCTACAAAGTTACGACTTGCAATAGCCATTTCTGTAGGAATATAAACGAATTTATCGTGAACAAGACCTACAACCATTTCTGTTTTACCAGCCATTGCACCGTGAACTGCGTTGTTTCCAAGACGTTCACAATATACAGAGTCAGAAGCAATTGTAATTGCAGAACGAACCTGGTAACTTGGGTCACAATATTTGAGGTCTACTGGAATGCCTTTTGCACCCATGTATGCCTTGATTGAATCTCTCAAGAAAATACCAATATCAGCAAGACGTTTGTTTCCAGAAGCATCAGTTGTGCCAGAAGTTTCAAGTAATTCCTGACCTGCACCTTCTGCTACTACAACTACTGCGTGGTGATGCTCCTTTAATCTGCGTTCAAGATTTGCAAGGAAGCCGTTTGGACCTTCCATGTCAAATGGAACTTCAGGAATAAGACAGAAGTTTGTTTCGTGGCTTGCAAGAGCGGCAGCAGCGGCGATGAATCCTGATTCACGTCCCATAAGTTTAACTACTGCAACACAGTTATTCTGTGAACGAGCTTCCATGTGCATTGAAGCAATTGCTTCTTTTGCCTGCTGAACAGCAGTTTCGAAACCGAAGGAACGGTCAATAAGAAGGAAGTCATTATCAACAGTCTTTGGAATACCAACTACAGCACATTTAAGCCCACGTCTTTCAACTTCCCGTGCAATTGTTAATGCTCCGTGCTGTGTTCCATCACCACCGATAACGTAGAGCTGATTAATTCCGAGTTTTTCAATTGTATCAACTGCATCGCGGATTCTTTCTCCACCACCACGGCTTGTTCCGATAAATGAACCACCAATCTTATGGATTTCATCTACGATATCAGGAGTAAGCTTTAATGGTTCTTCCATTGTATCCTGGAAAAGTCCACGATAACCAAATCTGAATCCTACGATATCACGAACACCGTAGCGGTTCCACAAACAGCGTACAACTGCACGAATTACATCGTTTAATCCAGGGCAAAGACCGCCACAAGTACAAATACCTGCTTTTACTTTTTTTGGATCAAAATAAATATATTCTCTTGGACCTGCTTTCTGAAGAAGATTTGTATTATCTGTTGTAAACGGTTTTGAAGCATCAAAAACATTTACTTGTCTAACAACAAAAGAGGTATCTCTAACATAATTTGCAGAACAATCACCTACAACAGTAGATAATTCAATTGGTGATTTGACTTTGCATTCCCCTAGTTGTTTAATATCGAAATTGTATTCTTTTTCGGCCATTATATGCTCCTATTATCAATTACAAACAAAAAACTAATATAATGTATACTATTTTCAAATTAGTAGCAAGAACACTTAAAATCTGATAAAATGGTTTTTATCACAATAAGGAAGGAACATGGCTTACGAAGTTACGGCAACACGCCGACGCCCTCAGCAATTTGCTGATCTTGCAGGTCAGGAATTTGTTGCGGAGACACTTAAAAATTCAATAAAAACTAAACAAATCGCACATGCATATCTTTTTGCAGGACCAAGAGGATGCGGAAAAACTTCTTCTGCACGAATTTTGGCAAAAGCATTAAACTGTCAGAACTCTGACGGTCCAACATGCGAACCTTGCGGTCAGTGTGAATCCTGCAAAGCGATTACTAACAGCTCAAGTCTTGATGTTATTGAAATCGATGGTGCTTCAAATACAAGTGTAAACGATGTACGACAGATAAAAGACGAAGTTATGTTTCCTCCTACTTCATGCAGATACAAGATTTATATCATCGATGAAGTCCACATGCTTTCTACAAGTGCTTTTAACGCACTTCTTAAAACTATCGAAGAACCTCCGGCACATGTAATCTTTATTTTTGCAACTACTGAACTGCAGAAAGTTCCTGCTACCATAAAATCAAGATGTCAGCAGTATAACTTTAGACTTGTTTCTACAGAAAAACTTAAATCCCTTCTCTCTGATGCCTGCAACGAATTAAACATACAGGCCGATGACGAAGCGTTATACTGGGTTGCAAAAGAATCCGGCGGTTCTGTCCGAGACTGCTACACCCTATTTGATCAGGTTGCAGCTTTTAGCCAGGGACATATTACTTACGATAAGATTCGGGATAAGCTGGGCCTTTTAGGTGTAGACAGATTAAATTCCATTTTTGAATCCTGCGTGTCAGGAGATGCAAACTCTGTAATGAATCAGCTTGATGAGTTTTTGCAGTCTGGTATTTCTATTGAACAGCTTATTTCTAACAGTACTGATTATCTTAGAAGCCTTTTACTTATCAAAAACGGAATTACAAAAGAAGGTCTTTTAGGACAGTCAAAGGAGCGCTACAGCGTTAATGTTTTAAGCGGATGGAATACAGTTCAGACAGAACGAGCTGTTTCAATCTTTTTACAACTTTACAGAGATATTCGTTATTCAATTTCTCCAAGATATGAACTGGAACTCGCATTCAGCAGACTTTGCTGGTTAAGCCAATATGTAAGCCCGAGCGAAGTAAAAGCGGCCATCGACAAAGCACAGAGTCTTTTGCTTGGTTCAGGTGCAACAAACGTTCAGAACATTCAGGCTCCTGCCGTTTCTGCAAAATCAGCAGAACATGGTGCAACCCCACAAGTTAAAGAGATGCAGTCATCCCCTGCAAATCCCGTAACACAGGAAAGTATACCTGAGCAGCCTGCCGATGTTCAAAACACTCAAAATCAGACTAACAGCGAACAGGCTGCAAGTACTGTTCCCAACGGAATGCCGCTCTTTTCCGCCCTTCAGAAGGACAAGGAAAAACCCAACCCTTTTTATAATGGCGGTGCCGTGCCGCCTAAAACTACAGCGGCAGAATCTTCTAATAATATACCTCCTCAGAGCAAGCAATCGGATTTTGCAGGATATGTCATGTCCGATGATGAAGGAATAGAAGACGACTGGTCCAACACGGCAAATCCTGAGGATGATTTTTCTCCGGAAGAAGAAATCGAACTACAAAACGAGTTTGCCGAAAGTTATCAGGAACAAATTACTCCTCCAGAGAAACAATCAGAAGATATACACAAAAGTCAGGAAAGTTTTGTCACTTCTGACGGCAATTCAATTCCTTTAGAAAAAATCTATGCTAAAACGGTTTCTGACCTTTCAGTTTCTAACCCGTTAATTAGTTCTGCGTTAATGCAGACCCAGCAGTGGCATATAAATGGAAACAAAATAAGTACAACCATAAAATCCGAGTACCAGAAGAAACAAATCGATAGTAATAAAGAACAAATTTGTTCTATTTTAAGTTTGATTTGCGGTTGTAAAATGGATTTTGAAATTCAGTTTATTCCAGAAATCAAAGTTGAAACAAAGGTAGAAATACCCGATTCTGTGAGAATTTTATGCAGCGCTTTTAAGGGAAATATTGTAGGAGGAAAACAATAATGAATCCTTTTGAAATTTTAAAAAACTCTAAGGCTATAAAAGAACAGGCCGAAAAATTCCAGTCAGAAATGGAACAGATGACTTGCGAAGGTTCTTCTGGCGGAAGAATGGTAACTGTTAAAATAAATGGTAAATTTGAAATGCAGGAAATTCACCTTGACCCTCTGTGCGTAGATAATCGTGATGTTAAAATGCTTGAAGATTTAATTGTTGCCGCATGCCACGATGCAAATACAAACATGCAGGAACTTTTAAAAGCTAAATCCGGCTCTTTACTTTCAGATCTTAACATTTCAGGTCTTGGGCTATAATGAATATTATTGACGAATTAACTGGAACTTTTTCAAGATTACCAGGAATAGGAAAAAAGAGCGCCTCACGAATTGTTAATCATCTTTTAAAAGCAGACTCTTTATACATCCAGAATTTTTCTAAACAGATTGTTGAGTTGCAGCAAAAGATTAAACCCTGTTCTATTTGCGGTTCCTGGACTGAAGGGGAAGTCTGCCCCATTTGCTCAAGTCCTTTAAGAGACAAATCGGTAATTTGCGTTGTAGAACAGCCACAGGATGTTCAGACTATCGAAAGCGCAGGCGGTTTTACGGGAGTGTACCATGTTTTGGGCGGTGTTATTGCTCCATTAGAAGGAATTGGTCCTGACCAGCTAAACCTTGCATCATTAGTCAACCGCGCTGCCTCTCCAGATGTAAAAGAAATTATTATTGCAACTAATCCTACCTTCGAAGGAGATTCAACTGCATTATACATTCAAAAAGCCCTTGTAGATTCCGATGTAAAAGTCACCCGCCTTGCAACAGGAATTCCGGTTGGCGGCGATCTTGAATATGCCGACAAACTAACTCTTGCCCGCAGTTTTAGAGGAAGAAGCACCTTTTAATTATGGAAAACTCAATTTGGAATTTTTTAGTTGATATTAACAGTATTGATATTCAAGATACAAAAGAACGTTTTTTAGAGAATGAGACATTTTTTAAATCATGCCTTGAAAAATGTTTGTTTGATTCTGAATTTGAAAATTTAAAAGTAAGCTTGCAAAAGCAGGATGTATCAAGCGCCTTTGAATCTGCGCATTCGTTAAAGGGAATGACTTCTAATTGCGGCCTTACATCTCTCTATGACATTCTTTTAAAAATTACAGAGCCACTGCGCCATGGCGATTGCGATGGACTTTTAGCCTACTACGATTTATTAGAAAAAGAACTTAAAAGAATCAGAGATATTTTTTCTACTTATTAAAGTGCATAAAAAAAGGGGCTGTCTAATAAGTTTAGTGACTGCGGTCATTGAGCCTGTCGAAATGACCATTTACACTATATCTGGTGGTTTCGAGAACCTCA
>CADBSK010000143.1 GCA_902797305.1 uncultured Spirochaetaceae bacterium
AGTGCGCTAGCGCACGGTTTTACATCATCGTTATGCAACTAAAAGACAATTTTTATATGTTTGGAATAAACTCGACATTTGACCTAAAACTATTTTTTCCAGTAACTTGGTAAAAAGAAAATTATCATCGTATACAACTCAAGACGACCGGCAAGCATTGCAAAACAATAAAAACCTTTTACAAAGTAAGGCAGTTCTGCAAGGGTAAAGCTTGGTCCTAAAGCTCCAAACGCAGGACCAACATTACCTACCATCGAAACAGCCCCTGTAAAAGCAGTTAGGATATCGAGTTTACCTAAACAGCCTACAAAAGTTGTAATGAGAATGAGAATTCCGTATACAACCATAAATGATGTGACGCTAAAAACGATATCTTTTCTACCGGGATTATTGTTTAGTCTGATGCTAAAAACTCCATGTGGATGCAGAATCTTTTTTGTTTCGTTACTTACTTGCTTAAAAAGAATAACCCAGCGAACAACTTTAATTCCTCCACCAGTAGAGCCAGAACATCCGCCAATAAAGAACAAAACAAAAATAAAAAACTGGGCAACACTTGGCCATGTAGTATAGTCTGCAGTTCCAAATCCCGTAGTTGTTATGATTGATGCAGTCTGAAAACTTGAATATCTTAAAGCTTTAAAAAATGATCCATACATTGGAGTAATTGTAAAGGCAATAACTAAAATACTAACAAAACAAATCAGGATATAAGCCTTTAATTCCGAGTTTTCCCGGATATCCCTGAGTTTGCCTGTAAAAAGATAATAATACAAACTAAAGTTTACACCCGACAAAAACATAAAAATTGTACAGATTACATCGATTGAACAGGAATTGTATGATCCAATACTTCCACCTCGTGTACTAAAGCCTCCAGTTCCTAATGTAGAAAAAGAATGACTTAAGGCATCAATAAAATCCATTCCACATATCAATAGAAGAATAGTTTCTACAACCGTAAATCCAAAATAAATTAACCAAAGAACTTTTGCCGTAGTCGCAATGTTTGCAGTAACTTTACCTTTATCAGGTCCTGTTGTTTCCGCCTTGATTAACTGAAATCCACCCACACCTAAAAGAGGCAAAAGCGCAACGGTGAGGGCAACGATTCCCATACCACCAAGCCAGTGTGTCTGACATCTCCACAGATTTATTGAACGAGGAAGTTCATCAATATTTGAAAGAACAGTAGCCCCTGTAGTACTAAATCCGCTTGCACTTTCAAAAAAGGCATCTACTACATTTGTAATAGAGCCACTAAAGTACAATGGAATTGCACCAAAAATGCTTACAAAAATCCACGCAAGGGCAACAACTACAAAAGTAATTCTAATATTTAAATTGAACTTTTTGCCGCGAAAGGGAATATTCAGCACGGCAAACAAAGCCCAGCTTACGACCATAGGAATTACAAAGGGCAAAATTACCGAATACTCTTTACAACAAATTGCCACCGTAATCGGAATTACAAAGGTTGAACCTACAATTGCCATCAAGGCTGTAATAATTCTAGAAACTGTTATAAATGCCATCTTTATTCACTTTCATTACCAAAGAATTCGAGAACTTTACTAGAATGTTCTGCCAAAGCAATAAGAACCAGATGATCTCCCGTAGAGAACAAGGTTTCTCCGTTTACAATTTCGTATTCTTTTTTAGAATTGTTTTTTACAAGAAGAACAAGGAATTTTCCAGGATCGGCAAGTTCCTTCATCTTTTTTCCTTTAACCTTTGATGCATCAGAAATTTCGCATTCAATAATCTCAAGGTCGCCGTTTGTAATAGTGTGTATTTCTTTTACAGCTTTACCACGCATATGGCTCATAATTGAGTCTACAATTACATCTCTAAGAGCGACCGTGACATCTACTCCAAGTTTTTCTGCAATACTTGCAAAGGCACTGGAGTTTACAAGGCTGATACTCTGCTTAACACCAAGACTTTCCAGATATGCAGCAAGGACCATATTTAATTCGTGATTATGTGTTGCACAAATCGCCAGGTCGTAATCTGGAATTCCCTCTTCCCGTAAGAAGGATTCATCTGTTGCGTCCCCGCAATAAACAGTCGCCTCTGGGAATCTTTCTGAAGCCTGTTTAGCCAATACAGAATCAGTGTCAATTAAAGTAACCTTTTGTCCGTTCTTGAGACCTTTTCCCTTAAGCATTCCGAACACCATCATTTTTCTAGGTTCGATAAGCTTTGTTGCAAGAAGAGTACCAATTCTACCGGCTCCGATAATCGCAATCTTTCTCAATTCTTTTTGTTCAGAACCACAGAGCTCGAGAATCTTACTTGTATCTTCCTTTAAGGCCAGAATTCCGAGAATACAACCTGGTTCCATAATTGTCGTACCGCTAGGAAGCATTGTTTTTCCGTCAATTTCTACATAAGCTACAAGCATTGTAAGGTCAGTAATCTGACGGATTTCCATTAACTTATGACCAGCAAAAGCACTATCCTTACCAACTGTAATGCGGTTAATCTGCATAGCAGAATTATCAAACGTAACTACATTACTTACAGCTCCATTTTCTACAGCCTGAACAATCGCATCTGCTGCTTCAACATCCGGGTGAATCATATAATCAATTCCGTATAACGGACGATGATTTCCACTAAACGCATTTGCATGACTTTTTTTAGCAGCTGCTGTGTTAACATAATAGGCATAATTTCGTACGCGGGCGATTTTTAAAATATCCGGATATACAGAATCAACAAGTGAGCAGGTAATCATATTAACTTCGTCACTGTCTGTTAAACAAACAAGAGCATCTGCTTTTGCAATACCTGCTTCTTCAAGATTTTGCAGATTATTTCCATCTTGAGTTATGACCGTACAATCCAAGCGGTCTACAACATGACGAGTAATTTCTTCGTTATTATCAATGAGAACAACCTGATTCTTTTCATTTACAAGCAATCTGGCCAATTGTACGCCGGTAAATCCAGCACCCACAATAAAAACTTTCATTTAAAATTCCTACATATAAATACTAGCACATAACAAAACTGAGGGCAAACGCATTCATATTTCTAACATATCTTAACCCTTTGTTTTATAAAGAAAAATTGCAAAATTCCAACTCATAAGTTATTATTTTGAGTATGATAACAGCAAGTCTTTTACTATTTTTTGTAAGTATAATTTTTTTACTAATTTCTCTCTATACTTTGCGCAAAGTAACCCTTAACGTAAGAATTCCTTTGATTGTTGCAATCATTGGTTCAATCATCGGAACTTTGTGCCATATTATTATCATTCAAACAAAAGACCCTACAATTGCATTAATTTGTTACACAATCTTTTTCATATGTATAGATGTAATTTTATGCAGCTTATTTGACTACTCAAGAAGATTTACAAATTATAAAATTAAAATTCCTACATTTACTTATATTTATATTTCTTTTTTCTTTATAGATATAATTAATCTTCTATTAAATTTCCCGTTACATCACTGTTTTACATTAAGACAAATGCCGCTAAATCCTGCAAACCCGGATGGGGCATTTATATTCCGAATTAACCCTTTATTTTTTTACAATACACACCTCATTCTTTCTTATCTGTCACTTACACTTACCTTCTTTGTATTGATAATTAAGCTTTTTTCAGTTCCAAAACCATATAAATTCATATACACATCAATTATCATCAGTTTATCAATCGCAATCCTTGGTGATGCCGTATATGTATTTACAAAAGTTCCAATTGATTATTCCATCCTTACAATCGGAATCAGTGCTATCCTGACCAGCAAATTTAATGCAGACTACATCCCTACAAAGCTTATAACCAAGCAGCTTAAGAATGTAGTTAGTTGTATGAATGATGCAGTAAAAATCTACGACTACCAGGGAAACGAAATTTATAACAATGTTTCAATGCAGTCGCTTATAAATCATGTAAGAGAAATTGGATACGATCCAAACAAAATATTTGCTGACCTTAATCCAAAAAACTTTACTCCTTCATCTTCGCTTTTAAAAGACAGAGAATTTTCTTATGATATCAAAACAGAAAACGGAGCATACAATTTTATCATCAACGTATGCTATCCAAAAGATGATGAAGGTAAGGCAATCGGTGTATTTATCATTATTCACGACAGAACAAAAGAAGTTGCCCGCATTGCAGAGGAACGATATCGGGCAACTCACGATACTTTGACAGGACTTTTTAACCAAACAACCTTCTACGAAAAAGTAAGATATGCATTTGCAGAAAATCCTGAAGAAAAGTATTTAATTGTTTGCTCTAACATCGATAACTTTAAGTTAATAAATGATATTTTCGGTAAAGATATTGCAGACGAATTTCTTATCCGAATTGCAAACTCCATTAAAACTTATGCAAAACCCGGCGAAATTTACGCACGCCTTGAAAATGACCGTTTTGTTCTTTTAATGAAACAAAGTAACTATAAAGAAGAATTATTCATCAATCTGATTAATCAAGTTTCTTATATCGCTGAAAACCTTTCTTACCCGATTAATATCCATATCGGAGTTTACGAAATCATAGATCCTACCTTGCCTGTAAGTGTTATGTGTGACCGCGCACTTATGGCAATCAATACAATCAAAGGAAACTTCCGCAAAACAATCGCCTACTACGATGAATCTCTTAGAAACAAAATGTTGCGTCAACAACAGTTGATTGGTGATGCTGCTATTGCACTTACCGCCGGAGAATTTGAAATGTATCTTCAGCCACAGTTCTCTTCTGACAACATTTTGCACGGTGCTGAAGCACTTTCTAGATGGAATCACCGTACAGAAGGCCTTATCCATCCAACAGAATTTATTCCTCTGTTTGAGTCAAACGGAATCATAACCTCTCTCGACATGTTTGTTTGGGAACAGGCAGCCAAACAAATCAAAAACTGGCAGGACAAAGGAAACGATAATCTTTACATCTCTGTAAATATCTCTCCAAAAGATTTTATTTACATTGATATTTATGAATACTTTGTAAAACTCGTAGAAAAATACAACATTCCACCTCGACGACTAAATCTCGAGATTACAGAATCAAGTATTCTTCTTAATTTTGAAAAGCAGGTAGTTTTAATCGAAAAATTAAGAGACTACGGTTTTAGAGTCGAAATGGACGACTTTGGAAGCGGTTATTCGTCGTTTAATCTCTTAAAAGATATTTCTTTCGATATCCTAAAAATCGATATGGAATTCCTGAAAGAAACCAAGAATCCTGAACGTTCTGTTCAGATTTTACATTCAATCGTTAAGCTTTCTAAACGACTTAACATGCCGGTAATCTCTGAAGGTGTAGAAACAAAAGAACAGGTTGAACTGCTTTCAGAAATTGGGGTTGATTTATATCAGGGATTCTATTTTAGTGAACCAATCAAGGTCGAAGATTTTAATAAGAAGTTCTTAAATCTATAAAGCAAATCGAATATAGAGAAAACAAAAAACCCTTACTGGCAAACTTGTTAAGTAATTAAAAGTTACCAGTAAGGGCTTTTTTATGTAAAACTTATATTTTTAAGTATTAAAACATAAAGAAGAACGAGAAGAACATACATACGCTTGCAAACAAAATTACAAGATTACCAACTGAATGCATGTACTTAACTTTTCTTACGTTTGTAAAAATCAAGCCTAATGTATAAACCAAACCACTTGTTAACAGCAAAGAAAAACTTTCTTTTGTAATTACATGATACAATCTGGCAAAGATATACAATCCAGACCAACCAAGTACTGCATAGAAAATTATATTCACAATTTCTATCTGACTACCAGCAATTGCTGTCATCATAAGTCCTGTAAAACAAATTACCCATACTACAAAACACATAATCATACAGAATAACGGTTTTGCACCAATAGTAGGATCACTTACATGAGCCTTTGCAGCTGTGTAGGCATAAGTTGTAAAGGCGCTGGCAATTATCAGGTAAATGGCAATTCTACATAGACGGTTAAATACTTCTTTTGCTCCAGAAGGAGTTAGAGCATGATGTAAAACAGATGTAATATAGTTAAGAATTGTAATAGAACCAAACAATGTGAAAAGTACATTATACACATAACTTGGCCCATAAGCTTCTGGGATTTTTGCAATTGTTACTACATTCAACAAAGCTGTTGCAGCAATAAACAATGCAGCTCCTATTCCCTGTACAATTGAACTGAATATTTCTTCTCCAACTGTATACTGACGCAGCTTATTTTGCTTTTCTATATGCTTTTTTTCGCGATTGATACGTCTTTCTGCTGCAAGACGAGCTTTTTCAGATTTTGCATAGTCGTCTGCAGCATACTTAGCTCTAAGACGCTCTGGATCTTCTGCATACTGAATATTAATTTCTCTGATTTTTGCTTCTGCTTCTTCTTTGATTTGTTTAATTCTCAGCTTCTTTTTAATCTTTAATGATTTTAAGGTTGAAGCTCTGGCAGCTTTTGCCGCAATTTCATCTTCATGTGTCATATGGCACCTCTGACATTTATAACAGTATTTGTCTTTATTATAGTAGCATTCTTTTTTAACTTCAACTTGTTTTTAACAAAATTACACTAAATTGTCATAATAAATGAAATTTTATTGATTATTCACCTATCAATTTGCTATACTTTTACCATGATAGTTACTACAAACAGAACCACTTTCTCTTTTGAAGTTTTCCCACCAAAGAAAACTATGAACATCGAAACAGTTTACGACACACTCTCTCAATTAAGCGACATCAAGCCAGATTTTATTAGTGTAACTTATGGTGCCGGCGGAAGTGAAAACTGCGACAATACACTCAATATTGCAAAACGTATTAAAGATGTTTGTGGAGTAGAAAGTGCCGTCCACATGCCATGTATTAATATGACCAAAAAAGACGCTATGTTTGTATTGGAACAATTCCAGAAGGCTGGCATAGAGAATATTCTTGCCCTCCGTGGTGACAGAGTAGAAGGTCGCACTCCTGTTAATGATTTTGCACATGCAAGCGACCTCGTATCTTTTATTCGTGAATTTAATCAAAACCGTACTGACGGTAAACGTTTTAAAATAATAGGAGCATGCTATCCAGAACGACATCCTTCTTCTCCTGATGTCGTAAGCGATATTCGTGCATTAAAAACAAAAGTTGATGCTGGCGCAGAACACCTTTTAAGCCAGTTATTTTTTGACAATGAAAAATTCTATACATTCCTTGAAAGATGTCAGATAGCAGGAATCAATGTTCCAATTGAAGCTGGTATTATGCCTGCAACTAACAAAAAATCTATTGAACGCATGGTAAGCATGACTAATGCCGTTCTCCCAAAAAAGTTTGTAAGAATGATGGAACGATATGGTGATGAGCCAGAAGCCATCCGCGATGCAGGAATCGCTTATGCCATCGACCAGATTGCCGACCTTGTAACAAATGGTGTAGATGGCGTACATCTCTATACAATGAATAATCCATATGTTGCCCGCAAGATTAACGAAGCAACCCGTAGTCTCTTTATTGCAAAGCCAATCAAAAAAGAACTGGAATAAACCGATACATCGTACAAAGCATTGTGCGATGTATCAGGGCAACCGCATTATAAACTGTTCTGCCTACAAAAATGGCTCCCAGTCGCAAAAACGGCTTATCAAAACCGCAAACTAGTTTG
>CADBSK010000144.1 GCA_902797305.1 uncultured Spirochaetaceae bacterium
AGGGCAAACGCATTATATTTGACTTTGTATCAAAAATGGCGCGAAGGAGCAAACTGGCTTACAAAAACACTCGTTTTGTGCTGCCGCATGAGCGGCGAATGCATATAATTACAAGCACAAAACGCGTGCAGCAAACTAGTTTGCGGTTTTGATAAGCCGTTTTTTGCGACTGGGAGCCATTTTTGTAGGCAGAACAGTTTATAATGCGGTTGCCCTGCAATAAACCT
The DNA here is from genome assembly GCA_902797305.1 of uncultured Spirochaetaceae bacterium. Lineage (GTDB taxonomy): Bacteria > Spirochaetota > Spirochaetia > Treponematales > Treponemataceae > Treponema_D. The sequence continues at coordinate 228 of CADBSK010000144.1, forward strand.
CTAATTATGACAGGAAAAATAAATCTCTTGTGAAATACAACCATTACTGATAAAATAATAATTATGGCTACAAGTGCACAATTAGGAACAATTTTAAGACACTATGCAACTCGACAGGAGTCAGCATTTATTAGTTTAAGAGATTTTATCGATTATCTTAGAAAATATGCTGCAAAACATCTTGAAGAAACTCCTTCCTTAGAACAATATCTTGAAATTTCTGAACAATCTCTCTTAAAAGAATTAGAAGACTATCAAGCACGCCACGAGGTTTACATTAATTCCCAGGCAAACGGAAAAACAATAATTGTCGTAATCACTTATTTTTCTGTGCAATTTGCAAACCGCTACAAAGATATCATTCAAAATATAACTACACCGTTCCCTGTTTTTTCTGATTTACCTAAACAAATACCCGCAGACGCAATAGAAAAAAAGGATGCTGCAACACTTATCAGCAATCTACAGGCAAAACAGGACGTTAAGTCTCCTCTACTTTATTGCATGCTTATGCCACGGGATATTCCCAGCATCTTATTTCCTGCATGTGTTCCAGTTAATTTTCTGATTAAAGCGTCTATGGCTAAAATTCGTCATATGCTCAAAAAAGACGAATATCACGAATATTTTCAGAAGAAGATGCGCATTTCTAATCCCAGCAAAGAAATTGCAGCTCAAACCTTTTTTGGTAAGTTCTTAACTCAAAACGAGGCTCAGGACGAAGTTTTTGATGTTGAAGGAGACGGTTTCTACTTCTGGAATCAATTATGCTACTTTATCCGTCAGGATTTTGAAAAAGTAAAGGACCGTACAGCAGAAGATATAAATGTATTACAGTCCGTTGCCATCTCAGAAATATGGACAATGAATATTAAAGAGAAAGCTTCTAAGGAGCAAAAAAAGGCTCAGGCTCTTGCTGAACTGGAATTGGCTTTAAGCAAGCCTCCATATTTCCACTCAATGGATGCAATTCTTAAATTTACAGATTCCAAAGGTGCTTTATTATACGGTCAGTATAACGAAGAAGAACTTAAAGAATTTTTACAGCAGCTAACAACAGAGTGTCCCAATAACGAATTGCCTAGACTGTTGGTTTTTAAAATCGACAATGGTGCACGATATTTCATTTACAAGGAAAAAGTATTTCCGCTGGTTATCAGACTTGCAAACGAAGCCCACGACACCATTGAAAAAAATCTTACTAACAAATGGTTCAACACCTTAAGTAACTACGATAAGCTTCCAGAAATGAAAGATAACAAGGCATTTGAACTGATTCTAAAAAAAGAAGTTCAAAACAACTCGCCTATTCTTCATTCAATTTTGAATGCTAACTTTTTGACAATGCTCCACTACGAAATGGACCACAATTCAGAAAGTACCTTTAGAATATTTCAGGGAGGAAAACTTCTTCCATACTCAGAACTTTTGCTTTTACGCAATTCAAATATTCTCTCTAATGCAAAAGCAATGCTCCCATTCTGGTATACAATCCCAATTATTTCCTGGATTGCAAGCCTTTTACACAAAAAAAACAAAGCTGGTAACACAACGGAACAAAAAACAACAAAAGAAATTAAAGCTGATGATATACCAGAAGAATTTGCAACCAGCCGTGTAGACAAAAAAGTAGCTCTGGCACATGCTGCAAAAGAAATTGCAGAATATCTTGTTCCTGCAGGCTCCACTCTGGACCGAGAATTAGATTCCTACCTCAAAATCTGGAATAAGATGATTACAAAGGAAGCTCATAATTCACTTACAGAAGATGTTAACTGCTTAATTAGAGATTATATGCGCAAAGTTGTAAAAACAATTTCAGCACAAACCTTTACAGTTGACAGAGTTGCAACCCTAGCGCAAACCCTTGTAAAAACTCCTAACATGCAAAAAATCAAAGAAGAAGAAGCTCTTACCATGTATGTTCAGCTTTATATTCTTAGACTTGTAAGCAACGTTTAATTTTTTATATTTTTTTATCAAACATTTGCGGAAAAATAATACTCTTTAGCGATTATTAGTATGAAACCTTGATTAAGGTTTTATATTAATTTTTTAGAGGTATTATTATGAACCAGTTAAATTCAATCATCATCGAAGGAAACATCGTAAAAGATGCTGAACTCAAAGAACCAAAGGACGGTTTTAAAGTCTGCGAATTGTGTGTTGCCGTTAACCGCTACTTTAAGAATTCTAAAGGGGAAGGAGTATCAGAAGTTTCATATTTTGATATTGAAGCATACGGAAAAAGCGCAGAAATTGCACAGGAAAAATGTGTAAAAGGAAGAGGAGTTCGCGTTGTAGGTAGACTAAAGCAGAACCGCTGGACAGATGCAAATGGTAAGGCTATCAGTAAAATTAAAATTGTAGCAGAACATATCGAATTCAAACCCATCTTTAATAAACCGAATACTAATTCGCCTATGGATGAAATTACACAAGCAAATTCTCATTCCTATGAACAGGAACTCAAATTAGAAAACAGTTCCTCAAAAAGTGAAGAACCCCTCACTCAAGAAGATAATGTTAACCAAGAGGAAACTGTCTTCTAATTTGATTCAAATCAGCTCTAGCGTTTTTTTCCGTTTTTCTTTGAGCTGTTTTTGTAATTTTTATTACGCCCGTATGACGGTTTAGACGGAGGAGTTCTACCTGCCTGCTGTGCCATTCGTGCAGCAGCAGCTCTTTCGTTACTGGCTTTATATTCTTCAATTTGCTGAGGATTATAAAAACCGTCTTTCCAGTTAAATCGTGTTACATCAGGCAAAACCTGTTTTTTAAACAGAGAATTAGATATATCTTTTACACTAGATTTATTTACAATTGTATTAGAAAAATCTACAAGAATTCTCTTAAAGCCAGCCTGTGCTAAAAATTCTGTTTTATCCAAAAGACTAAATGGTAATTCAGGCATTACAACAGAACCATCATTGCTGGAAGCAAGTTTGAACTCTGTACCTTCTTTATCCGTAAAATATGTAAATCCATAATCAGAAGGCATCTTAAATCTCATGCGGAACAAAGCAGGATATGCAAAAACAGGAACCAAAACCCTTGCACGCACAGATTCTTCGAAAGTTTGTTCTAGATTTCTGCGGGAATTTTCATATGGCATTACGAATGCGCCTATATTCTGATTCTCAAGCCATGAAACTGCCCACCTGTTAAACGTATACAAATAAGGACCGGCAATCATGTTAACTTTCTTGTCTTTTAAGATTCCTATATGAGCAACATTGTTAACAACAAAGTTTGTATATCCGTTTTGAATAAGTAATTCAAGATCAGAAGCAGTTTCTTCTTCCACCGCAGCAGGGCAATAGGGATTCAAAGAAATATAAATTGTCTTTTTAGATACAGGAAGAACCGTTTTGCCTTTTATTAAATCATCTCTTGTGGTCTTATTGAGTTCAATAATCATTCTGACAGGATGCAATCCCTGAGCAGCAAAAACATCACTTATAGTCGAAACTTGGACGTAAATTCCTTCTGGAAAATATGATAACTCATTTTTCTGAACAGGAGTTAAATCCAGAACAGGGAGTTCTTCATCTAACGGCTGCTTACGGAACTTGCTCAAATCGTTAGGCAAAACTCTGTTATATCTTTTTGACATCGCCTTAATTTGAAGCAAATAAACGCTATCTCCAACATGAAACGTAGTAGGAATATCAATCCACCGTTTTCCATCTTCTTCGACTTCTACAGATTTAATTTTGTGACTCATTCGACCGGTATCATCAGCTTTATGCAAACGAATAGAATCGCCCGGGTCAGGATCGTAATTTCCACCCTTTAGCGTAGCCATCTGTATATGAACTACAGGTTGTGTAGGATCCTGAGTCTTTTTAAGTTCTTCGATTAATTCATCCGGAGCTTTTTTTGTATTAGAAATGGTTCCAAGAAAAATTCCAGTACCACCAGCCTGATTTGGATTCAAAATCTTTTGACCTGCGTTATCAACGCCTTCTTCCATAGACTTAAAGCCGTACCAGTAACTAGTCTTTGTGCGGGCAAAATTTCCAGCAAGCATTCTTTTACCAGTAGCAATAGCGCCTTTTTTATCTTCCTGCCAGTGATCCATAACATATCGATAAGCAGAAACAACGCTTCCGACATATTCTGCACTCTTCATTCTGCCTTCAATTTTAAATGAATCAACTCCTATTTGCATTAATTCAGGAATCTGTTCTATTAATTGCATATCGCAAGGACTAAAATAATATCCCTGCTTTATTCCTTCAGGATACTCAGCTGTATAATAACGACGACAAGCCTGAGTACACATACCGCGATTAGCAGATTTTCCACCTAAAAAACTAGAAAACAAACAAAGGCCAGATTCGCTTACACAAAGAGCACCATGAACAAACATTTCTATTTCTGCCTTTGTATGCTCTTTAATATATTTTACTTCTTCGAGACCAAGTTCCCGGGCAACAACAACTCTAGAAAGACCTTCCTTGTGTAAAAGGTTTGCGGCAGAAGCACTCTCAATGTTCATCTGTGTAGAAGCATGCAATTCTAAATTAGGAAAAAACTGCTGACACAAACGAATAATTCCAAAATCCTGTACGATTAAACCATCTGGACCAATTCTGTCCAAATATGACAGTAATCTATATAATCGTTCGGTTTCACGTTCTTCGCATACAGTATTGAGAGTTACATAGATTTTCTTACCTTGACGGTGTACAGAATTAACTGCCGCTTCAAATTGATTCCATGCAAAATTTGAAGTTCTTAATCGAGCATTAAAACTTTTCAATCCAAGATATACTGCGTCAGCTCCTTCGCCAATTGCAGCATCCAATGATTCAATATTACCCGCAGGTGCTAATAATTCAGACATAATCTAAATTATACACTATTTTTATTTTTAATTCTATCAGAGGATTTTAATGTCACAGGGCAACCGCATTATATTTGACTTTGTATCAAAAATGGTGCGAAGGAGCAAACTGGCTTACAAAAACACTCGTTTTGTGCTGCTGCGTGAGCGGCGAATGTATATAATTACAAGCACAAAACGCGTGTAGCAAACTAGTTTGCGGTTTTGATAAGCCGTTTTTGCGACTGG
>CADBSK010000145.1 GCA_902797305.1 uncultured Spirochaetaceae bacterium
ATTCTGAATACCTCAATACCTGCAGATGATATAGTAAGTATGGTTATGAATGCTAATGATTTTGCAGAGAAAAATGGAGTTGAAGAAGGTGGTGTCAAAATTCTGTTTTACGGATTAAGTGGAACCGGTAAAACCGAACTTGCAAGATACATTGCTGAAAATCTTAATAAGAAAATCTGTCTTAAGCGGGTGAGTGATATTATGAGTCCCTATGTAGGTGAAAATGAGCAGAATATTGACAAAGCTTTTGCCGAAGCAGAAGCCAGTGGGGACATTCTTTTATTTGATGAAGCAGATTCATTTTTCTCAAACCGCCAGGAGGCTGTGAGAAGTTGGGAACGCACACTTGTAAATGAATTTCTCACGCAAATGGAAGAGTTCAACGGAATTTTGATTTGCACCACAAATCTTAAAACTATAATGGATCCTGCCATGCAAAGACGTTTTCACATTCTTGCAGAATTCAAACCTCTTGAAAAAGCTGGAATTGAGAAACTGCTGGGAAGATTTTTTTCTGCATATAAATTTGATAAATCTCAAACTGAAAAACTTATAAGATATGATTCCGTTACTCCCGGAGATTTCGGTTCTCTTGCCGGGAAAATTCGTTTTATGAATCCATCTCAAATTTCTTCTGAATTGATTATTAATGAACTTTGTAAAATACAGGAAGAAAAAGATGGTATCTGCAATAAACGAATCGGCTTTGTTTGCTAGGGGGCCTTTATTATGGAAGATAAAGAATTAGATATTACAGCTGAGCCAATAAAATTAGAACTTGGAATATCGTTATGTGATTTCATAACTGATGCCGATATTAAAATTAGATTCTTAAGCTGGATTGAAGAGTTTCGAACCGAAGTTAAGCAGCAGGAAAAAATCGAAATTCCTGCAATTCATATTGTGGATAACATTGATTTAAGTCCAAAAGAATATCGAATTATTATTTATGGGAAAGTAATAACGAATACTTTCCTTTATTTAAAAAATAATATAGAACGACAAATCTTCCATGGTTTAAAAAGTCAATTACAGCAAAATTTATACTGTTTCAAAAAAGATTTCTGGACATGCAAAGAAAAATTAGAAGAGATGAGGCATGAACAAAGTCGGGAAGCTTATGAATTTCTCTATTCCTATTATACGAATATTGAGCCTAATAAACAAAAGGCATTTCATTGGCTAAAAAACTGTCTTATTTTGAATGTCCAAATGATATTCATCTTCTTATCCGTTGTTATTCCTTTGGAAATAGCTGCGAGCAGGACCAAATCCTAGCAGAGAAACTTCGATGTAAATATATTAGTAATTATTTTCAAGAAAGAAAAAGAAGATTTTAACTCAAAATCAAAAACAATAGTTTACATTTTTTTACCACATATTATGGGAGTAACAAATGAAGAAAAGAATTGAGCCAATTGGGAGAATAGAAAGAATTGCTGGAGTTGAAAAAATTAGAGGTTATACTCCTGCAGAACGAATTGCAAAAATTAAAGAGATTGAAAAACTGTTAGCTGATAAAGAAGAAATTCAAGCTTATCTTGCTAAGTTTCCAAATTCTGAGCATTTAAGTTTTTCAGAACTTTTAGAACGTGCTACAAATGAAAACAAAATGAGGAAAGAAGAACCGGATTATATTTTGGATATCGGAAACCATCAGAATGAAAAAGATGCTTATATATTAGAAATTGGGTGTCATAAGTGAAAGGAGGATGTGTGACTAGAACTTCCTTAACATACGCCAGAATTTTCTGCACGCCTTAAAGAATATTCCTTTTCCCATAAGGCATTTTATTAAGTATTTGCGGGATGAAAGGTTGTTTTCAAGTGTCGCAATTCTCTTTTTGTACTCTTCTAACTGTTCTTTGATTAGCGCTAAACTTTGTGTTTCGTTATGACGTGCTAAAACTTCTTCATAAAATTCGGTCTGTCTTGAATATTTCCAGAAGTATTCAGAAAAATCACAGTTTGCCTGATTCCATGGTTTCTGGAAGCCTGCATAGTGAACGATTTTAGGAGCTTTTCTCGCTTCAAGGTATTCTTCATACAGTTCGTAGGGGGCTTCTTTCACGACATGTATCCGGCCTGCATTTCCCTTTCGCCAGTCCATAAGACAGTTCCATTCCTGATCA
>CADBSK010000146.1 GCA_902797305.1 uncultured Spirochaetaceae bacterium
ATAAATATTCGGAGGTACAACAATGCCAACAGAGAATAAAAGTGAAATCGTGATTTTTAAGACAGCGGACGAAAAGATTTCTGGTGATGTTCGTTTTGAAGGCGAAACGGTCTGGCTTACTCAGGCTCAGCCGGTGGATTTGTATGGTTCGAGCAAAGCAAATGTAAGCGAACATATAAAGCATATTTTTGAGGAAGAAGAGCTTGAAGAAGATTCAATTGTTCGGAATTTCCGAACAACTGCAGCGGATGGAAAATCGTATCAGACAAAATATTACAACCTCGATATGATTATCGCTCTGGGCTACCGTATAAAGTCCAAGATTGCAACGCAGTTCCGACAGTTGGCAACAAAGCGGCTGAAAGAATATATCCAAAAGGGCTTTACGATGGTAAGAAGATATTTCAAATGGAACAGTTATTTGTGGTCGCTGTTATTCTAGGAATCTTTTTATTGCAAATTTCTGAGCATCTAGTAAATTAAATTTATATTTGTTCTTTTCTTTTGAAAATTCTTCTTCAGCTTTAAGATTCCGTTCTTTATCATTATTCGTACCAGATAAATAATAATCTATTTTCGTATCTGTTTGCATTCTTAGATATTCAAGGTATATATAAAACTGATGAGAAACATCGTGTCCAAGAATATATTCATTTTGGCTTATAAACAATTTACTTTCATTCATTTTTAATTCATACAACTTGTATTGCCCTGAAAAGCTAGACTGATATTGAAATGAATATTTATCAAAAGACTTTTCCTGAAGAGTATAAACAAACGCATCACTACATATTTCAGAGGATAACATTTCGACTTCATCTATCTTTTTCCAAATGTCATTCGTTGCATTAATAAAACTTGAAACTGAAAGTTCTGCAATTTTATTTTTAGTTTTTGCATTTTCAAGGTTTTTATTTATAAGAAAAGCTGCTAACAAAATAAAGATTCCGATAATGCATTTATCTAAAATAATTTGCAAAGTTTTTGATTCATCAAATAATTTTAAAATTTTTTTCATTTAAACATCTCCCTTACCACACCATTCCCGATAAGGTTTGTGAATACCGAATAGTTTTTGTTCTCAAAACGAAGACGACCTGCTGGAATTGAAGGACTGATTCTATATTTTGAAGCAAATTCTTTTATATCTGATGCAGTAGAAGTAATTCTCAGTCCTGAAGATTTCCAAAGTTGAGATGGTATTAACATTTCTTTTGCATAAGAATCAGCTTCTTTTTCAATTTTTTGGCTCATTTCATTATACATATCATCAAAATACGCAGTGTTATTTTCTGACAGGTGTTGTTTCACATGAGCAAGTTCGTGAAATAAAGTAAACCAGAAAGAATCGAGTCTGTCATGGCGCAATGTCAAAGCGATTAATGGACTTCCATCTGGCATAAGCATTGAAGAACCGTCAAGATGAGATTTTTCAAGATGATTTTCTATAACAAAATGAATACCAGCTTTGTTTAAAAATTCTTTAGCAAGTTTTGGGCCTTCCTGCAGATAACTTAATTTTGCAAGCTCTGAAAAGAATTCTTCTGTAAGATTTTCTTTATTCCATACCGGAAGTTTTTCAGTAGCTGCGATATTCATAACTCTTATACGCCACGCCATAAGAATGTCATCAATATTTTCTGATTTTGTATTATCTGATTTTCTGTTATAGCAGAGAGCAAAATCATTAATCTTAAAAGGACCTATAAACTGTATAAGCAATTCTTCTTTAAATTCTTTTGCTTCATTTAGCGTACCATTGAAAAAATCTTTAAACCAGCCACGTCGAAACATTTCTGTAAAAGGAAAATTTATTCCATGTTTCATAATTGAAGAATCTGGTAGTGCCTTTCCCGTTTCTTGTATCAGCACTTCTGCAGGAATGCCTAAACCTTCATTTAATTTTCTAATCATGTTGAGACTTAAAGCTCTTTTTCCAGATAACACTTCTGAAACTTTTGATTTGCTGCCAATATATGGAATTAAATCTTTGTTCTTAAGCCCCTGCTGTTCCATTCTGAATTTAATTGCGGAGATTGGATCTGGAGAAGAGATAGGATATTTTTCTTTTTCATAAAGTTCAAGAAGTGTTACCAGTAATTCAAGCTCATCACCTTCTGGAGTATTTGGTTCTGCATCAAAGAGTTCTTCAATACGTTTAAGAACTTTTTCATGTTCTTCAGGAGTTTTAATAAGTTTTACATCAATCATTAGATTCCCTCCGCATTTATATTGTCATATTCTCTATGAGTGCCAACAAATCGAATATAAACCATTTTGAATTTAAAGTTTATTTTAACAATGAGTCTAAATTTGTTGCCACAAATATTAAATACAACGCGGCTATCTTTTAAGATACTTGCAGAACGATATTGTTCTTTTATATCTGCAGGTCCATCCCAAGAGGCAGCTTCGGCCTCTTTATACCAGGCTTTGAGAGCTTCTTCTGATTCTGGTTCTTTTGACCAATAATCTTTTAATGTTTTTAGAGCAATTATTCGCATTAAAAAGAAGTTCTCCTATTATTTACTTTAATGTCGGTTACCCATATTGGGAACTTTATTAAATATAATATCAGGCCTAATATATGTCAACTCTTTTCCCTGAATACGATATTACCCATACCCTTTTTCCAAATCCCGTGCTAAAATTATACTAGTAAACCTTTCAGGGGAAAAAAAGAGAATGTCCGATTACAACGAAGAAGCCTATGAAAATGCCTTGATTGAACTGTTCCAGAATATGGGATGGGAGCATGTTTATGGTCCGGAAATTGAACGGGACTGGCATTCTCCGTTGTATAATTCTGTTCTTGAAGATTCTATCCGCAGACTGAACCCAAAGGCAGCACCCGGCGCAATTGACGAGGCGCTCCTTAAAACTCCGACATTTTGGAAATGCTGAACTAAAAAAGAAAAATGCTGTTTTTATGGAATACCTGCAGAATGGTATTGAAGTAAGCTTTTCCGCAAATGGCGAAACAAAATCTGATATAATCTATATTGCTGATTTTGAAAACGCGGGAAAGCCTGGCGACAAGAACTCTTACATCGTTGCAATTCAGTGGACATTTATAGAAAACTCAAACAAATGGCCTGACATTCTGCTTTTCTTGAACGGACTTCCTGTCTGTCTTTTTGAATTAAAGTCTCCAAGCCGTGAGCAGACCGATGCAAGCGAGGCTTATACCCAGATTCGCAATTACATGCAAGAAATTCCTTCCATGTTTATTTACAACTGTATCTGTGTAATGAGCGACCAGCTTACAAGTAAGGCGGGA
>CADBSK010000147.1 GCA_902797305.1 uncultured Spirochaetaceae bacterium
CCTAACTTTCAGCTTAAATTTGAAGTTGTAAAAAGTGCAATGGATGCAGAAATAGCTGATGGAAAAAAAAGTTTCTCTGAATACTGCAATATTTCTATGGATGCTGTGAATAAAGCAGAAGAATTAACAAATCTAAATCTTCCAGAACAGACAGACTTTGAAGCTAATCTTTCATGTAAATATATAGGCCGTAATTATTTTGCCGATGGCGGAACCTGGATTGGCTTAAAAGTTTTTGACTATATTGATGTTCCTTTACTAACAATCGCTTTTTTTGAAGATTATAATGATGAACAAAAAGAAATTAGTTATAAACTTCAGGGAACCAAATTAAATTATCTTTCTGAATATGCCGCTTATGATAATGGTTATTGGCATTATATCATTGTAGATCAGAAACTATTCGATACTAAAGTCGAAGTTGCCAGAATGGAAATCTTAAATCAGGTTAAATTTATACGAGGTGAATTATAAATTATTCATCCCAATAAAGATTTGTACCAGGATTCAAAAATCCATATCTGATATCAAAATCACGGCAATAATAATTGTAACGGCTTTTTTGTCCTAAATTGGATTTATCTTTAGTCTTGTAATATTCATCCCAGAATCTTCTAATTCCCCCTTGAAAAACTCTGGACCATAATAAATATAAAGCACAACTGAAACACAAAGCTGCATTACTAGGTACTGAATGTGCAATTAAATCACTATCACTCCGGGTTTCAATTTTATCTGGAAATGAACTTTCATAAGTGCAACGACATCTTTCACAAATCCATGTCATAATCTAACCCCATTGGATTGTGTTATATTTTTTTCTTTGCACCACGTTTTTATAATATTTATTTCTTCTTGTAATGGTATTGCCTTTTTCACTCCACAAGTAAAATCTAAAAGAAAATCATTGTCATTTTTCTTAAGTAGAATCATTATTCTATATTCTTCTATTTTTTTGACAACTACAGGTATAATTTGTTTTGTCTGAATTAAATCCATCCGTGCACGATTAGCTGATATTTGAAGAGCACAGTCAATTTCTAATAGCTGATCCAGTGTTTCTGGTAAATGAAAAGAGTAATCCTTATATTTCCATTCAATATTTTTTTCTTCTTCAGAGTAATTAATCATATTATTTTCTTTCATTTACTCCTCTGCACAATCCTTAAATAACCCAGTCTCAGGATAAAAATATAAATTACTATATGTATTCCGCCCATTCACATTCTTCCCGGTGCTTAAGGTTGCTTCACATCTTTTTCTATCATCCTTAATTCTTTCCCTGTGTAAAAAATAAACCACATCAGCAGTGCGGGGGATAATCATGTTTGCCTTAAAATCAGAAATAGATGGCTCATCATTATCAGAGCGAGGTAGATTCATTAACATAACAATTGGAATATTCAAATCTTTTGCTGCCTGTTTATATTCTTCAAGCAGATCTCTTTGAATATAAGGCAATTCTTCTTTGTCTGCATCTACAACTTCACGCAAGTATTCATAACTGTCTACAAAAATGATTTCAACGTTTTGTTGCTCAACCATAAGTTTTGCCACTAACTCAAATTCTTCAAAGAAAATGTTTGAGCTGTCATTTATAAAAATTGGAGTCTCCCATAACTCTCCTGATTTCTCGCTTAGTTTCTTTACTTCTTCAACCTTCAGATTTGCACTTTTAATTTTATGCAATGGAATTTCAGAACTAAATCCCAACAGCTTTCTGGTTATATCAGTTTCATCAAATTCTCCACAAGTGATATATCCAACTGCTTTTTTCTTTTTAGTTGCTATATTATGAAGAATGTTTAACGCTAAGCTGGTTTTTCCTATACAGGGGCGGGATGCAAGAATTATAAGATTGCCTTTTTTGAAGTATATGTCTTTAAAACCTGTTGCCACATATTGATTTTCGTCATCAAAATCTGCCTTATAATTTGCTTCAATTCTACCAATTACTTTAAACAGTATGCTTTTTAAATTTTTATACATACCAAAGTTTTCTATCTCTTCACTCATACATTCCTCTTGTTTTTCCAATGATAATCCACAATGTATGGCAAATGATGATAGACATTATCTTTTTCACAAAAAGAATTGGTCTATCACAAATTGCTAGAGTTTATGCTTTATCATAATTTCCAAGAGGTAGTACAATGACAGAAGAGGAATCCAAATCAAAAATATTACGTCCTTCAATAATTCAAAGTATTATATCAGGCAG
>CADBSK010000148.1 GCA_902797305.1 uncultured Spirochaetaceae bacterium
ATCATAAAATTTAGTTTTATTAATTCTACCTATAATGTTTTCCAACTTTTCACTATTAAACACCGTACTACCAGACTCAATCTTTTCTGCGATTTCTGGATATGAAACATAATCAATACCAACATGATATTTTTTTGCAATTAACTCAGCCATTTCTTTCAAACTATAAGATTCTCCTCCAATATTATAAACATCATTACGACACTTATCGTTTAATGCTCCAGTAATCAGAATTTTACAAAGATCGCCCATAAAAGTAAGTGTTCTACGAACACTTCCATCACCGTATAGAGAAATGTTTTCTCCTGCGATTGCTTTTTTTAGCATAAATTCAGCAGTTCCATAAGAAGTTGCATCATTGATTAAGGTTCCATAAGGAATACAGATTCTAAAAATGCAGTACTGAACATCAAATACATTATGATATTGCTTCAAATAATTCTCACAGGACCATTTATTTATTGCATATATAGTCTTAAATTCTTTCTCGGCATCTTCTGTCAGTGGAATTTCAGAACCTTTATATACTAATCGAGTAGATGGAAAAATAATTTTTGCTTTAGATGACTGTCTTCTGTATTCATGAAGGATATTAAGGAGTCCTCTTTCATTAATATCGATAAAAGTATTAAAATCATCAAAACCATTTGCTGAGCCAGTTTTTCCTACAAACATATAAATAATGTCACAAGACATATCAATCTGTTTTACAGATTCTGTATCCAAAATGGCTATTTTTTTATAATTCTCCTGTCCATCAACTTGTACATCACCGTAATCGTAAAGAGACAGAGAGTACTTTTCATTACCCTCATTCAACCTACTAAAACTATAGATAACATTCCGAGCTATATAACTATTTGCCCCAATTATTACTATTTTTTTCAAAATCTTTTCCTTTGCTTAACTTGTTTACAAGAAAATTATTGAAAACACGAATCGGAATAAATGACCGTTGTTTTTCTTCTTCAAAAACGGTTAGTCCTCAACATTCTTCTAAAAAAGAATTAGAAGGAGACCTTCTTAATAGATTTCACTTCTGTCCTGCTAGTTTACGAAACTGTTCAATAAGTTTTGCTTGCTTTAGTATAGTTTTATAATTCTCTTTCCGTGTTTTTTCGTCATTCACACATTTCACAAAATGCTCAATTGATTTTTTAAAAGCATCGTCAGATGGCAAGTTTCTAACTTCATCTTCATTACCTTTACGGATTATTACAGTAGGTACAAATCCTGCAGGAGCAGTAAGAACACGTCCCGTTATAATACAACCTTTACTGCCCCATGCTTCAAGTTCGCATTTATAATTATTATCCATTCCATAAGCAACTTGGACAGTCGTACCATTCTTATTAACAAGAACTGCTGAACCATAAATATCTACTTCATCAGTATCAGTATAATTCATTTGAGCATATTTTATCTTGACACTTTCACCTAAAAGTCTTGCAGCATATTTTATTGTATAACCGCCAGCGTCAATAAGTGCCCCACCACCAAGGGCTTTATTATAACGAAAGTCATTCATCGCTCTACGGGGAAAACCGAATGAAATACGATAAAGTCTTATATCCCCTATCTCGCCTGACTTAATTATTCCTTCAATAGCGTCAAGCTGCTTATGAAATATAAACATATAGTTTTCATGAAACCCTAAATTTTTCTTTTCAGCCAATTCAGCAAGAACTTTTGCGTCAGAAAATGTAATTGTACTCGGTTTCTCAACTAATACATGTTTACCATTTTCTAAAGCTAATTTTGCCCATTTATAATGCAAGGCCGGTGGTAAAGGAATATATAAAGCATCTATTTCATTAGAAGCGACTATTGTTTCATAACTATTAAAAACTTTTCCACCGTAGTTATCGATAAAGTTCTGTGCTTTTACATATTCAGCTTTTATGATTTCACACTGTTTTGAATTCAGTTCATCGGCACTGTCTCCAAATCTTTCTTTATAACTACAAACACCAATACCTATAAATTCAGCATCTTCAATCTGTTTTAAAGCTGGCATAAACCGCCTAAAAGCTATTTCTGAAGGGCATATGATTCCAATACGTATCAATATATTATCCTCTAAATTTTATATTTTTAGTAAAGAAAGTAAATTACGAAGCTGAATATTCAAGCAATTATTAATCTGGACAAGATAATTCAATGTTCCGTAATCTACCCAAATATACTCATTTGGGATTTGTTCCAATTCATTTGCATCAATTCCTATAACCACATTTCTGTTCTGTTCATGATAAAATCGACCACCTTCTTCTGAAAGAACAACATCAATTTCTATATTTTTCTTACTTTCGAGTTTAGTTCTAAAAAGTTTTTCAACTTTATTGTCATTATAAAGATAATGCGAAGGTTCCCACTGAACAGTCGGGCCAATTTCAATTTTATCAAACGAACCAATTTCAGCCTTTATTTTAATTAAGAACTGTTTTTTTTCCTCATAAATTCTCGTAAG
>CADBSK010000149.1 GCA_902797305.1 uncultured Spirochaetaceae bacterium
CCACGACTCGCACGAACCTTTTCTTAGTTTCGTCTTTCTTTCCTTCCCTTTACTGTCAAACATCTCTTTTTGTGTTACCGTCTCGTGCGACGGTGAAAACTAATATATACTCTTGTTAAAAAAGGGTCAATAGCATTTTTTATTTTTTTTGTGTTTTTTTTATTTTTTTTTTGAAAAAAAAATAGGGATATCTGAAAAAACAGATATCCCTTAAAATTCTAACAAATTAGAATATTATACTTGTACTCCAGCGTCTAAAGTTAAAACACCTTTTGCAGTTTTGTTAGAATGATGAATGCCATATTCTGGCTTCCAGTTCTTGCGTAACATTGAAATGAAGCCGCTTGAAATGAATAATGATGAATAACATCCAGCTAAAAGACCAACAATTAATGAAAGTGCAAAGTCTTTAATAGTTCCAGATGTAAAAATATACAATGATACAACAGCAAATAAAGTTGTTACAGTTGTAATAATCGAACGACTCAATGTCTCAGACAATGACTTATTCAACAATTCATTAAAAGTAGATACCTTTTGTGTATTAAGATTAGATCTTACACGATCCATAATTACAACAGTATCGTTAATTGAATAACCAACGATTGTTAAAACAGCTGCAAGTACGGTAGTAGTAAATTCCATTTGAGTCCAAGAGATAAAGGTGAACATAATTAAAGCATCATGTATCAAGGCAATTATAGCACCTAGAGCAAAATCCCAGTGGAATCTGATTGCTGCATAAACCCAAATCAACAAGAATGTAAGGAGCATAAACAGAATTGAACGCAATGCAAGGGATTTTGAAAGATTAGAACCAATAAAATCTGTTTTAATCACAACCACTTTTTCTGCAGAAAATTTGCTGTTCAAAGAATTTGCAAGTACATCCTGAATCTGCTGACTTGATTCAGAATCTTCTCCAACAGGAACACGAATCTGGAAGCTGCGGTTAGACTCAGTTCCCATCGGCTTAACAGAAACACCACTTACAGTTTCTAATGCAGATCTTACATCTTCAACAGTTACATCAGAATTTAATGCATAGAAATAATAAGGTTCTGAATCCAGATTTGTTGAAACAGCCGAATTTACATAAATACTGTAACTTGATTCTGTGCCATCAGTAAGAATACTCTTTTTTACACCAGGAACATCAATTGCATTAAACAACTCTGAAACTGTTTTGTATGCAGAAAATTCATAAGTTTTTGTCTGTTTTTCTGCATTTGAACCTGTGACAATCAAATCAAGAGAAGACTGATTTACTTCTACAGTGACCTTAGACGGGCCTTTATAAGTCAAACTAGCCGATGCAGGCGCAATTTTAACTTCTTCAATCAAACCAGGCTTAAAATCTATACCAAGATTAATCCCTCTTGTTACAAATCCTACAATACCAAAAATAATTAGTGCTGCACTAAAAATACATGCAGGTACAAAACATTTGCTAAAGTTCAATATCTTTTTAGCCATTATTTTACCCTCCAGCTAATGCTTACTTTCTGAGATTTTAGTACATCTGTTCCAAAGTCAAACATTAATCGAGAAACAAACAATGCAGTGAATACAGAAGAAATTACACCAATTGCAAGGCTAACAGCAAATCCCTGAATAGTACCGCTTCCAAGCATTGAGAGGAATATAGCAGCAATGAAAGTTGTAATATTAGAGTCCATAATTGCCCAGAAAGCATTGCTAAATCCAGTAGAAACAGCTGCTGCTCTACTCTTACCAAGAGCTAATTCTTCTTTGATTCGTTCAAAAATAATTACATTTGCATCTACAGCCATACCAATTGTAAGAATCATACCGGCAATACTTGAAAGAGACAAAGTCAGGTTAAATGCAGAAAGAATACTGAACATCATATATAGGTTCAAAACCTGTGCTACAACAGCATTCCAACCGGCACCTTTGTAATAAACAAGCATAAATACCATTATCAATGCAAGACCAATGATAATAGCCTTAATACCCTGTCTAATTGCTTCCTGTCCAAGGGAAGCACCAACTACCTGCTGGCTTTCTACGCTAAGAGGAACATTTAAAGATGCTGACTGAAGAACCTTCTGTAAATTCTGAGCTTCTTCCAGACCAAAACCTGTAATTGCAACTCTACCACCTGTAATTGCATCATTGATACGAGCATAAGATTTAATTTTGTTATCGCTTACGATAGCAAGATTTTCACCTTTATGAGAGCCTGTGAATTTTGCAAAAATTTCTGCACCTTCACCATCAAGAACAAAGTCAACTTCAGGGCGGTTTGTTAATCCGTCAGAACCAACTTCTGCTGACTGAATGTGCTGTCCTTCAAGTGCAATTGCTTTTTTAACAACAAGATAACCGATTCTTTCATCGATACCATAGTCGTCTTTTGTATACAATCCCATAACTTCGCAGTCAGAAGGAATTATTGAAGGATCAAGCAGTTTTCCGTTTGCATCAAACAATAACTGACCATCACGGGAATATCTCTGATTAAATGCTGAAGTAGCAGCATCATCAACGAGACGGAAGTTAAGAATTCCTTTTCCCATAATAATTGTATTGATAGAATCAGCTTCTGCAGCACCCGGCATTTCGATATAAATACGATCTTCACCCTGCTGACGAATAACTGGTTCTGAAAGACCAAATTTATCAATACGGCTTGAAAGTGTCTCTACAGCCTGAGCCATAGCATCTTTCTTAAACTGTTCTACATTATCAGTTGCAATAGAATCACCTAAAGAAGCAATAGTAGCATCCAGATCAGCCTTAACGATAATATTCATACCGCCTGACAAATCCAACCCAAGTTTTACAGAGTTTGTATAATTCTTTTTTTCTTTAAGAATCTTTTCTCTTTCACGAGAAATAAATTCTTCACGGAATTCTTTTGCATCGTCATAAGCATTAAGAATAACGGTATTTGTAACCTTTGAAGGTACCTTCTGCCCAATTTTCTTATATTTTTTTACGGCAGACTTTTTTAACCAAGAGTATTCATCTGCAACAAGTGCATCAGGAGCTTCTTTGGCTTTGGCAATAAATTCATCAGAAGCTTTTCTACCTTCTGCTTCTGCATAGTCTCTGATTTTTTCAAGAGAACTAAGGGCGATTGCCTGATCTTCTTTTGGTGTTCTCCAATACCAGCTAATTGTAGGCCACAAAAATGCCAGACAAACAGCAAGAACTGCCAAAATAATAACAAAACGAGTACGTTTATTCATTTTGAAACCTCAATTTTTTATTTTGTTTCTGTATTTTCTTCTGATGGTGTTTCTACAGATACTTCTGTTTTTTCTTCTTTTGCATCTGCATCAGCATCATTCTTTTTTGCTTTTTTAGCTTTTTTTGCTTCGGCTTCAGCTTTTTTAGCTTCCTCGATTGCTTTTAATTCTTCTTCTGATTTTTCTACAGAAGCAATTGCTGAACGGCTGAATTCAATTTTTGTAGAATCGTCAACTTTAACAATAACTGTTTTTTCTTTTGTAGAAGAAACAACACCGTGGATTCCGCCAATTGTTACAACTTTATCACCTTTTTTTAGGGCAGCAATCATTTTTTCTGTTTCTTTCTGTTTTTTATTCTGTGGACGAATAAGGAAGAAATAGAAAATTACAATGATAAGAACGAAAGGAACAACTGTTCCAAGCAAGCTACCTGTTTGAGATGCACTTGAAGCACCAGTTGTTTGTAAAAATGAAATAAAAGACATACATTTTATCCTTTTTAAATTTATGTTTTTACTGAAAAATCAGTCTTAATAGAATAACATACCGTTTGTTTAGTCGTCAATAAATTATTCTTGCATTTATATAGAAAATTTATATCTGTCTTGCGGAACTTTTTGAAAATATTCTTCAAGACGAGTTTTGCTGTCTTCAACATCTTTTGCATTAAGCATTTGAGTTTGAGCATAATGAGCAAATGAAAGATTCATACAAAAATATGTAAAAAAACGTTGTAATCTGGTTTTATAAAATTCCGGAGGCTGGTATTTTACAACATCATCAATATATGAAAGTCCAAGTTCCAGAAGGTCTATCGGATTTTTTTCTACATTTAACTCCTGAGATTGTGATTTTTGTAATTGCTTAAAAATCCATGGTCGTTGAACAGCCATTCTTCCAATCATTACACCTTCGCAGGAAGGACAGACTGAGCAGACTTTTTTATATGAATCAGAATCCGAAATATCTCCATTTACAACAACAGAAACAGATCCCTTATAACGATTTGCAAGAAGTTCAGCATAGTTCCATCGTGGTTTATCCCTGTATTTTTCTTTTTTTGTTCTTGGATGAAGAGTTATGCGTTCTACACCATTAGATACAAGCATATCTGTAAAAGAAAAAAACGAATCGTCGGTAAAATTTTCATCCCCTAAACGGCACTTTACACTAAACCGCTTATGATTTCCTGTCTGATGCTCATATTCTAATAGAGCATCTTTTACACCGCGAACAAGAATTTCTGTTTCTGCAAGAGGTTTTAACATCCACGCAATACCCGCTCCAGAACGTTCGATTTCAGGAGCACAACAGCCCATGTTCAAATCAATTCCCATTCCTCCAATTGAACACAAAACTTTTGCAGCCTCGATACAAGGTTCAGCAGCCTTGCTTGTAAGCTGCCATACAAGTTTTTGAGGGCACGGAGACGGATCAATATAAAATTTTTCAAACTGCCCCCCGTGCAATAAGGAAGGAGCATTTATCATCTCATTATAATATTCATCGCAGCCACCAAATTTTTCTATCATTAATCTAAAAGCGGGATGACTTAAGGTAGCCATTGGAGCACAAATCAATTTCATTTTTCTACTCTGATAAAAATCTTATGGTTAAACAGGCAATTGCTCTGGAAAGAGCCTGCTTTTCTTTTTCTATTTCTTCATTACACAGATTTATTTTTGATGTAAGTAAATCTGTCTCAGATCCATACCCTGTTTGATACACAAGTTCCTGTTGAGATATTTTGGATTCAACGGTTTCAATTTTTAAGTCCTGATACTCCATTCTCATTGTACAGACATCAGCGGTATTCCAGTTTGAACTTAAAGTTTGTTTGATTGTTAAACGGGTGTCTTCTCTGTTTATTGCCGCTGATTGAGAATCGCTTAATTTTCTGGCAACATCATTTAATTTTTTTCCACCATCAAAAACTGTAGTTTTAATTCCAAGTGAAAAATTTAAGGAATACTCATCTTTTCGAAGCCAGTTTGATTCCAGTAAAGGAAAGCGGCTTCCTCCATAGCCCAGAGTCATCTGAAAAGCTAAATCCGGTTTCCAGTTTACACTTGCTTTAGAAATCTTTACCGAAAGATCATTTACATCCTGCAATAAAGTAAGCATTGCAATGGATTCCTGTTCTCCAGAAACAGCCTTTTCCATAACTTCTTCTCTATTCCAGAGCATTATTTTTTCGATTTCTTCCTCATTAAAAGAATAATCAATCTGCTCTACAGAGATTAATTCAAGAGCTGTAAGTCTGGAAAGTTCAAGCAAAAGTTTTGATAGTTGTTCCTTCAAATCCTGTTGCGCAATCTCAAGTTCTTTTGCCTTTATTTTTGCTTCAACTACATTCTGGTGAAGAAGCATGCCTGATTCTTCTGCTTTTTGAGAGTGTTCTACAAGTTTTACCGCGAGGGATTTTTCTTCTTCAAGAATTTTATTTATCTTTTCAAGATAATGCAAAGTCGCAAGCCTGGTGTCTAACTCTATTTTTCCTTTTTTTTGCTGTGAAGCGAGTTGTAATTTTTTTATATCAGCAACTTTATAGTAAAGTTTTATTGAAAACGGAATCTTTCCCCAGGTAACCAGCGGCTGAGTGATTGTAGCCTGAATATTGTATAAGGAGTTTTCCATACCGTCATAAAGCTTTATATACTGTCCTGTTGCTGCAGGTTTAGTTCCGGTTGGCCATGAAATTGAATTAATCACCTCATCAATATTAAGATAAACGGCATCTATCGGAGGATTTACCATATATGTTGCAGTCGCCTGAAAATCAACTGTAGGCATAACATTTGCCCAAGCATCTTTTACATCAAGGAGGGAGCGATTATATTCCTGTTGTAATTTTAAAACTTCAGGATTATTAAAATTTACAGCCTGATACAGATCATTATATGAATATACCTGCTGTGCAGAAACAAGATTTGCAACGAGAAAAAATATAATTGTAAAATAAATCTTTGCGATTTTTTTTATTTTGCTATTCAATTGTAACATTATACGAATCTATATCCGTTCTTAATTCCATATTTTTTGTTACTAACACAGTAGAATCATCAAGAACCTTTAATTGAACAGGAAGAGTAAAGTATTTTGTAGAGTAAGTTTCATTATTAAAGGTTACATTCTGTCCTAACGCAGAAAAAACTCCGTGTTTTTCCTGAGAAGAAGTTCCCAGAGTCTGAGCCCCTGTTGAACTTTGACCACAATCATAAGTATATTCACCATTCTGATTTATATCCGCAAACATGGTAACAATTTTTCCATCATCCTCATATGTAGAAGAACCTATATACTGCCCCGAAAGAACAGGCACACTCAAAACTGTTGCCTTACCATACAAAACAAGGGAATACTCATCGTTTTTAACCTGTTTTTTTATTCCTTCAGTATAAAATGTTTCATCATAAAAGGAATAATCCTCTCCCGTCTCTCCACCATTATAACAGGCCTTCCAGTCAACCTGATCTGCACTCTGGTAATATACAATTGTCACCTCAGGAGCTGTTTCAATGTTAGAATTTTTATCTGTTTCACTTTGCCATCTTGGATAAGAAATATTTATTGTTCCAGAACCGGCAAAACTGGCCTCGTAGACAAGTGGAGATAAATCCTGTTCCGTTTGCGTTGTTTGAGGAACAGAAACTTTCACTGTAATAGTATTTGCTGTCACAGAATTTGTAGCAACATCTTTAAAAGAAAGATTCAGTGCTGTTGTTTTTCTGATTGCAGTTAACTCTTTGTATACAGTATCTGATGTACTGTCAGATATAATAATTGTAGAATCTTTAACCAGTCCATAATTTTCATGATAAAAAAGAAGATAAATTGTGTAATAATCAGCATCTTTTCCAAATGCGGGATTATACGAATTCCAGACTATTCGGCTAATAGTGAAAGAACCATCACTTGCTGTAGAAGTGTGACCGTAATAACTGGCTTTTGGGCAAAATTTTGTTCCTGAAATCCAGGAATTATAATCTGAATCCCTTGTTTCTGAATCTATATATGCATAAACATCTACATTAGCAATTCCCTGTTTTGGAGTAGAAGTACTTTCTGCATCTACAACAAGTCCTCCTGTTCCGCCTGAAAAAACAGAATAACAACTGCTAACCGAAAAAAGTAAACTAAAACATATAATACCGAAGAGAGATTTTTTCATTTTGACCTCGTTCTTTTTCTTTCTGTAATATAGTATAAAACAGGGATTAAAACCAATGTAATCATTGTAGAAGAAATTAATCCTCCTACGATTGCCTGCCCCATTGGTGCATAAATTTCAGCCCCTTCACCATGACTTAGTGCCATTGGTATATCGCCCAGTAAAGTCGTTAAAGTTGTAATCAAAATAGGCTTAATACGAGTTGACGAAGCATCCACAACACACTGAGTTAAAAGATCATCTTCTTCAGAAGAAGAAAGCTGAACCTTCCACTGACCGTCTCTATCCTGCTCACCCTTTTGCATTGCAATTTCAGTTCGACGCTGTTTTCTAACCTGATTTATATAATCTACTAAAATAATACCATTATTTACAACTACTCCGGCAAGAGAAATAATCCCCATAAGAGAAAGAAGATTCAATGTGGAACCAAAAATCAATAGTCCTAAAACTACACCGATAAAACAAAACGGTATCGTAACCATAATTACAAGAGGCTGCTTAAATTTTTCAAACTGAAGAACCATTACAGTGTAGATAAGAAAGATGGCTATAAATAATGCCGTCAACATAGGAGGTATCATATCACTGACAAGAGCAACAATTCCTCCGGAACTGCTTTGAACACCCGATGGGAGAGGATTTTTTAAAAGATATTCTTTTACCCGTCGAGATACATCTCGCGTATTTTCGCTTACCAGTTTTGCAGATATTGTAATCGTTTTAGCCCTATCCGAATGATTTATCTGAGAAATACTCTTTTCTACCCTTATATCTGAAAGATTACTAAAGGATACATCCTGTCCACGGTCAGTGATGATATGAATATTTGCAATGTCATCTACAGTAATATTTTTATCTGTGATATTAGAAGTTAACTTTATATTATATCTATTGCCAGAGGATTTTTCTTTATAGCGACCACAATCCATTCCCTGAAATAAAATTGCAGATGTAACACCTGCTTCGTAACTTGAAAGGCCAAGACTACTTAAATATTCCTGAGACATATCAATAATCATTGTTGTCGTATCAAAATCTGTATCCAGGCTTGCATTTAAAACATCTGGATCATCTGATAAAAAATCTTTTATTCTAGTTGCGGTCTGATATAACAGAGGAAGATCTTCTGAAATTAAAGTAAGTCCATAACCTCCTCCGCCAGATACATAGCCCACAAGCTTATCAAAACCACCATTTTCTACAGAAACAGTAGCATCAGGAATTAGCGAAAGACATATTTTCTGCATCTGTCGAGAAATCTCATGAACAGATCTTTTTCTTTCTGCAACCGGAACAAGAACTACATGAGCATAGGCACTTTCCGGTGTATTAATAGGCATTACACCACGATTAGAAGAACGACCTTCATAAACAGAAAGAGACTGTATCTCAGGAACATTTTCATATATCAGCTGTTCGGCTATTTTCATCTTTTCTTTTGTCTTTTGAATAGTAGTTCCTATAGGAAAATCAATATGAATATAAAAATCTCCTGAGTCAGTTGCAGGAATAAATGCTACACCAAGGCGAGTTGCAATAAAACCTGAAAAAAGAAGAATCATAATTGCAGAAACTACAACTATAACACGATTTTTAAGTGCAACAGAAAGCATTCCTTTATACCAATGCTCAACTTTCTGCATAAAAACATCAAATGTCCGACTCTTAGTACGAACTTTCGGCCCTGATTCTGACAGCAAGAGTTTTAAAAGATAGGGAACTACAACTACAGCCACTAAAAAAGAAGCAAAAATTGCCATCATTATAGTTATTGCAACTGTATGAAGGATTTTTCCAATTAAACCTGTTAAAAAAGCAATAGGTAAAAATGTTACGATAGTTGTTGCACTGGAGGCAAATATAGAAAGAGCAACTTCATCCCAACCTTTATAAATGGACTGATTGACGGTATACAAAGAGGATCCATCCTTATTTTTCAGGACGTAATACCTGTATATCTGTTCTAGCATAACAGTGGAACCATCCACAACCATTCCAAGAGAAATAACAAGCCCTGATAAACTCATCAGATTTAATGTGATACCAAAAAGCTTTAGTCCTATAAAACTAAAAAGAACACATAATGGAATAGAAATTGCAATGGTTAAGGTTGCACGCCAGTCTGCCATAAATAACAGGATAACCAAAACTGCAAAAACAACTCCCATTATGCCGGCCTGGATTACAGTTTTCTGACTGGCTTTTACCTGACGGCTATCATCAGAAACTATACTGAATTTTACAGCATTATTCGTCATTCTTTCAAAGCGCTTAAGAACTTCTTTAACCTTAGCAACGATTTTTACAGTATCACCATCACTTCGCTTATTTACAGAAACAATTATTATAGGATTCTCACCATCTGTTACAAAATAGTCCGGTTCCGGATAATCAAGTTTTATTTGAGCAACATCCTCAAGATGAATTATAGAGTTATCATCTGCAAGTCCAAGGGGAAGCATTTTAATATCGTCCAAAGATTCAAATCCACCAGAATACCTTACCTGAATAGAACGGCTTTCATAATCCGCGTTTCCAAGAGGCAATGTTACATTACCATAGTTTAAAATTTGATAAACTCTTGTAACCGGAATTCCTTTAGAAGTTAATTCATCTACATCGAGATTTATAGAAAGTTCAAGTTCTTTTCCACCCTCAATTTCAACCTGAGAAACTCCATCTATCTGAGTAAGAGCCGGAGTTAATTCTTCTTTTATAAAATTTGTAACTCGAGCATCATCTTTACCGGCGCTAACTGTAAAAGAAATTACAGGAAGCATACTCATACCGCCAACAATAGCTCTTGGCTCCCCTTGTAATCCTTCAGGCAATTTACCTTTTAATTCAGAAATTCTATTACGAAGTTCTTCCAGCTGATCGTTTGCATCATACCCATCTGCATAAGTGATTGTTATTAAACTCAAAGAATTATAACTGGAACTTGAAACACTCTTAAAATGAGGAAGTGTTACAAAATCATCTTCAAGTATTTTTGTAACATCTGACTCTACATCTTCCGCACTTGCTCCAGGATAGATTGTATATACTATTGCCTGCGGCATTGAAATATCTGCCATAAACTCAGAAGGCATTCCTTTGACAGAAATGATTCCAAAAAAGAGAAGCACAATCAGAATCATAGTGATAACAGCAGGATGTTTTACAGAAAACTCGCTTATTTTCACCTGACTTCCTCTTCTTTTGTTAAGAGCTCGTTATCGAGAACCTGAACTTGCTGCCCGTCAAAAACAACATTTTGACCGTCTACAACAAACCAGCAGTCGCTATATTCTTCCGGAACAATAAAGTTTTTATCATCATTAATCACAGAATCTAGCAAAATAAATTTTACAGTTTTTGAGTTTTCTTCAAAAATATAGCAGGAACCATCAAGTTTTCTTGCAGTAACGGGAAGAAGAAAAACATTTTCATAATAAGCATACTGCACACAGACTTTTACAAACATTCCCGGCCTGAATCTATCAGCAGGATCATCAAGTTTACAAACAACTACAAAATTTTTTGACTGGGGAGAAATATAAGGCGCAACACTAAGAATAGTCGCCGTTGTTACAGCATCTTCGTACATTCCCTGTTCAGCTGGACGAACAATAGACACTTTAAGTTTCTTTAAATCAAGCTGAAATAAATCAAAATATTTTTCAGGAACCTTTAGTCGCACAACTTGTTCATTTAAATCTGCAAGAACAGCCACTGGAACAGTTTGGGTTCCTATACTGCCCACAGCCTGATCAGCAATAAGGATTGTTCCATCAACCGGAGCCCTTACCTTTGTATAATCCATCTGTAATTTTGCCAAATCATACTGAGCTTTAGAAGCATCCCTCTGAGCCTTTGCAGAATCATAATTTTGCTGAGTTGCTGCCCCTGATTTATACAAAACCTCTATACGTTCAAAGGTACTTTGGGTTGCCCAATAAGCTGCCTGAGCCTGAAGCATAGTCTGCTTAAAAGGCGCATCGTCTATCGTAGCAAGAATTGTATCTTTTTTTACAAAATCTCCCTCTTTTATATTGTAAGAAGTAATAGTACCCTGCACAAAAGGCACAACAGGAATAGTTACCTTTGCTTCTACATATCCACTTATTACAAGGGATTGAGAAAGCTCCCCTGCTTCAGGTTTTTGAATTTTTACAGGAGGAATTTGAGAAGAAGTTTCAACCGGCTTTGCCTTTTTTGTAACCAATACAGTTAGAAAGACAAAACAAACTATCACAAAAAGAAAAATAATAAGTTTTGCCTTTTTATTCATTGCTTTACGCATATTTAAAAAATAAATTATCTTTATTCAATAATCAATATAAAACATGTGTAATTTACCGATAAATAATATATGTACGAAATTGAACTTAAAGCTCATGTTTATGACCGTGAAAAAACGATCAGTCATTTAGAATCACTTGCAAAGTTTGATTCTAAAATAATAAAAAATGACACTTACTACAGCCTGAAAACGCAAAAACTTATAAACAACAAAGACCATATTTCCATAAGAATAAGAAAAGAATATATTCAGTCCTCAGACACAGATAAATCTGAAATCCTAGTCACATATAAAAAGAAAGAAATTAGAACAAATGAATTTGGAACCAGTATCGAAGTTAACGAGGAAAACGAATGCACCGTAAGCGACAGTTCCCCACTGGAAAAATTCCTGATAGACGCCGGAGCCTATATTCAATTAAAAAAAGAGAAAATAACCCTCAGATACACATTACAAACCGATTATGGTCAGGCAAATCTTGAGCTATGCACAGTGCCACCTTTGGGCGACTTTTTAGAAATAGAAATTTTATCCCAAAGCAATGATAATCAGACTGTAGAAAAAATCCAGGATGAAATAAAAAACTTGATTCAAAAATGCGGTATCTCATTAGACTGCATCGAACCCAAATACTACAGCGAAATGTTGAATCAACATTCATAAATTCTTGACACCATGCTTTAATAGGGAGTAGATTTAAACTATGTTTGATAGAATTAAATACAAAAAATTTGCGAAAATCCAGTTAAAAAAACGCTGGACATTGCCTGTGCTGATTACATTATTTTGCACAATAATTATCAGTCTTCTTAACATCCCGGATACTTCTCAGCAGCTTGTAAAGTTCTCAGATATTATGTCAGAACACGGCTTTGACCTTACTATTACAAGTATGATTCCACAACCAACCGGATGGTTATTATACACATACCAGTTGTGCAGTTTTCTAGCAATTTTAATTACCGAAATACTTGAAATTGCTCAGATTAAATTCTACTTAAAAATGTCTTTATCTCCAGAGCCAGTTTCTTTCGGAGACTTTATTGAAGGATTTTCACTCTGGGCCCGAGGAATTCTTGCAAGCCTCTGGGTTAGTTTATGGACCATTATCTGGACCTTCTTATTTATAATTCCTGGTATTGTAAAGGCATACGCCTACTCTATGACACTTTATCTAGTTGCAGAAAATCCAGAACTTTCCATTACAAAAGCTCTTAAAGTCAGTATGGCAATAACAAAAGGCCATAAAATGGATTTATTCATCCTTGACTTAAGTTTTATAGGATGGTCTATTCTCTGTTGCTTTACTGCAGGAATCGGATATTTATGGCTTGTTCCATATATTCAAATGACTAAGGTAAACGCTTATCACGCATTACTAAAAGAAGCTCTTACAACAGGCTTAATCACTGCAGAAGACTTAAAGGATTAAACAATGAATAAAAATAAAAAAGCAGGCTTAATCGTTTTACTTATTGTTATTATCGGAGCTCTTTTCTGCGCTTTTGTTAACATATCATCTTTATCACCTAACAAGAAAGGTAATATTAAGCCAAAAGGAAGCAGACACGGAGAATACATAGCTGCATTGTATATAGAAGGAACCATTCAGGAAGAGAATAATACCTACAATCAGGAATGGCTTTTGGACACAATTGCAAGTCTTAAACAAGATCAGAACAATAAGGCAATTGCAATCTTTATGAATTCCCCGGGGGGATCTGTCTACGAGGCAGACGAAGCATATTTAGCTCTTCAGGATTATAGAACTTCAGGAAAACCCGTTTATGTATATCAGGGACAAATGGCAGCAAGTGGCGGATACTATATTTCCTGTGCAGGAGAAAAAATTTACGCAAACAGAAACACATTAACAGGTTCAATTGGCGTAATATTTGGAAAATCAATTGATATTACAGGCCTCTTGAATAATCTTGGAATCAAGTCCGAGACAATTCATAGTGGAACAAATAAAAATATGTTCAGTTTTGATGAACCTGTAACTGCAGAACAAAGAAAAATTATGCAAAGCATCGCCGATGAATGTTACGAACAATTTGTTGGTATCGTTGCCAATTCAAGAAAAATGCCTGTTTCAAAAGTAAAAGAACTTGCAGACGGACGCATTTACACAGCAAATCAGGCTCTTAAAAATGGCCTTATCGATGGCATATCAAGTTGGGATGATATGCTTACTACTCTAAAAGACGATAAGTTTGACGGTAAAAACATAAAAGTAGTTGAATATTCTTACGAAAGAAATAAGAATTTTAGAGAAATGCTTTTTGGAAAATCAAATCAAAAAGAACCTGTTTCAAACATTCTAGATGAAATTTCTTCAGAATCAAAAATCAGATACCCTGCATATTTGTACAAGTAACTTAGCTTTGCATAATCTGTTTAATATCTGAGTATTTAAACCCCTGAGAAAGCATATAAGCAACTGTTTTTTCAGGGGTTTTATTTTGCCTTTGACATTTTTGATAACATTTTAAGGCAAAGTCAAATTCAGAGTTTTCCTTAAAGAATTCATCAAGTGCTTTTAAAGCATCTTCTTTTCTAATTCCTCTGGAAGCTAACTCCGCAGCCAGTTTTATTCTTGCTTCTGCATGATTTATTTTGCGACTATTTAACCAGAAAAGCGCGTATCGGCTGTCATCAATATAATTAATACTTTCAAGATAATTTAATGCAGGTTCTATATACTTGGATTGATAATTTTTCTTAAGCAATTTGGCGGTTAAACCGGCTCTGCACTGTTCTGCCCTTGCAAGATAATCCATTGCTTTTGATTCGACGCTAAAAATCATTCCTGCATCAAGAATATCTTCTTCTTTTTCATGGACAAATTCTGCATCTTTTATGATTTGGCATGGTTCAACGATTTTGAGATAAACTGTTCTAATAAAAAAAGCAAGTCCCGCACTGGAGTTAATTTTGATAACTTCAGACGAAACTTGCTCTGTACCGTAGATAACCACAGTAATATAAGCGTATAAACGACTAACGCTTAGAGAACTGGAATCTTCTACGAGCGCCCTTCTGACCGTACTTCTTGCGTTCAACCATACGAGAATCGCGAGTAAGGTATCCGTTAGCTTTAAGTGCTGTGCGGCTATCTGGATCAACCTGTGTCAAAGCACGAGAAATTCCGTGAAGACAAGCAGCTGCCTGACCATTCAAACCACCACCAACAACGTTGATAAGAATATCATATTTAGTTTCTGTAGAAGTTACCTGTAAAGGCTGTTTGATAACCTTAAGCTGTTCTTCTGTTACAAAGTAATCTTTTGCATCTTTACCGTTAACAACGATTTTTCCTGAGCCTTCGCGTACAAAAACACGAGCTACAGCTGTCTTTCTTCTACCTGTTCCAATAGCAATGTTCTTTACCATCATAGACTCCTAATTAAAGTTCAACAGCTTTTGGATTCTGAGCTGTATGTGGGTGATCTGCACCTGCATAAATCTTAACATTATCCATCATTGCACGACCAAGACGTCCGTGTGGGAGCATACCCTTAACAGCAATACGGATTGGATCAACAGGGTTCTTTTCGATAGTTTTTTCGAAAGTGTGAGCCTTTAAAGAACCTACAAAACCAGTTGTATACTTGTAGTAAATCTTCTTTGTTTCTTTTCCACCAGTTACAGCAACTTTGTCTGCATTGATGATTACTACATAGTCACCCATTTCCTGATTAGGTGTGTAAGAAGCCTTTCCTTTACCACGAGCGATTGCAGCAGCCTTTGCAGCTACACGTCCAAGAGGTTTACCAGCAGCGTCGATAACATACCAATCGCGCTTCTGTTCTTTTTCATTTACGAAAATAGTTTTCATGTATATACCTTAAAAAATTAAAGTTGTATGTGAGATTTATCTTTGCATCTGATAAAAATCACAAAACAGCGATGAGCAGTCGCTGTTTTTTATATACGGGGAATTAAAATATACTTCTTTTAGCAAAAATGGTCAATAAATAAAACCTTACTTATTCTCGCTTTCTTCACGAGCTTTTGCTTCTTTTTCTTCTTTTTTTGCTTCTTTTTTATCTTTTATGTCTGCAGCTCCGATAAAGAGAAGAACAAGCCCGATAAATGCTGCTAAAACGGGAGCCATCCCTTTTAAAAATGCAATAACTTCTGCACCCCATGCAAGTGGACAAGCAGGGAGAACCGAAAAAACTGTAAATGCTATTAAAATAATTCCAATGATGATTGATACCATAAGTAAACTCCTATAAGACCGTAATTGCGGTATATACATTCAATATAACTCACTTTTGAAAGTAATGCCAACAAGATTTTTAAAGAAATTTTATTCTTTTTAATTTTTTTATATTGACTATTCCACTTTTTAATATCATTGTTAGCGCATAAACGAAAAAACTGCATGTCTTGCAGGTCTTATTATAATTGACTGAGGTTGCTTGAATGAAAGGAAGTCAGGTTACCATTGATCATGTCTCTAAGAGATTCGGTGATTTTATCGCTCTTGACGACATTAATTTTACCATTAAGCCTGGAGAATTTTTCTCTTTGCTTGGACCTTCTGGATGCGGAAAAACTACACTTCTCCGCATAATCGCTGGATTTGAATTCCCTGATGATGGTGCAGTTTTATTTGATGATACAAATGTTATTCCGTTTCAGGCAAACAAACGCCATTCAAATACCGTATTTCAAACTTACGCATTGTTTCCGCACATGTCAGTTTATGACAACATAGCGTTTCCATTGCGTTTGAAAAAAATCGACAAAAAAACTATCGATCAAAAAGTTAAGGAATATGTACACCTTGTTCAGCTTGATCAGCACCTTTATAAAAAGCCAAATCAGCTTTCTGGTGGTCAAAAACAGAGAGTTGCAATTGCTCGTGCGCTGATAAATGAACCAAAAGTTCTTCTTTTAGACGAACCTCTTTCTGCCCTTGATGCAAAATTAAGAGCAAACCTTTTAATCGACCTTGACGCTTTGCACGATAAGATTGGTATTACCTTTATCTATGTAACTCACGATCAGAGTGAAGCGCTTGCAGTCAGCGACAGAATTGCAGTAATGAATGCAGGACACGTTTTACAGGTTGGAACTCCTTATGAAATTTACGAAAGTCCTGCAACGCAGTTTGTAGCCCAGTTCATTGGAGAAACAAATCTTTTTGAAAGCACTGTTGTAAAATGCGAAGAATACAAGGTTCCCGGTAAAGCTGATATTGAACATATGGTTACCTTAAACACTCCTGCACTTGGTTTACAGGCTCAGTTAAAAGGTGACACCCAGGCAACCAAAGAAGAAGATAAAAACATCCTCGTAACTGATTATGAACACACAGAACCAGGACAAAAGATAGCATTTACCATTCGTCCTGAAAAAATAAAAATTACTCTGGAAGAACCAGATGTAAAAGGCCGTAAAGACATCAATGTATTTAAGGGTATTGTTGAAGAACCTATTTACACCGGATTCCAATCAAAGTTTTACGTACGCCTGGAAAACGGAACGATTGTAAAAGTGTTTAAGCAGCATTCCAACTATCAGGAAGACGGACCAGAAATCCAGTGGAAAGATACAGTGTATATTTCCTGGTCTGCTGAAGACGGTTACATTGTTGAAGACATCAACAAGTAAAAATCAATACATTCTCTTTTTAAGGAAACGAATTGTGAAAAATAAACAAAAATCGTTTTTACTTCGTCTTGCAGCCAAAGCACAGGAAGCAAAAAATAAAAAAATCAATCCAGGACCTGTATACGGATGGCCAATGGGAATCTGGTTTACAATTTTCTTTATCGTACCGATTACCATAATTATCTGCTACTCATTTATGAAAAGAGACGTTTACGGTGGTGTAATTCCAGAATTTACGCTCAAAGCCTATAAGCAGATGTTTAGCGCTTCCTATGCAAAAATCTTTCTTAGAACTCTCTGGATTACAATTGCATCAACCACAATTACCCTTCTGATTGCCCTACCCTGCGGATACGCAATGGCAAAAAGCAAACATCAAACACTTTTGCTGATTCTTGTTGTAATTCCATTCTTAACAAACAGCTTAATCCGAATTTTTGCATGGATTACCATTCTCGGAGATAACGGAATTATTAATCTTGTGGGAGAATTCTTCTTTAATCTCTGGCATAAAATCGGATTTGGTAACAAAGAAGCAGTTTTTACTCCTCACAAGTTTATGTATACACAGGGAACTGTAATCCTTGTAAGCATTTATATGTATCTTCCTTATGCTATTCTTCCAATTTTTACAGCTGTAGACAGATTTGATTTTAGTCTGTTAGAAGCAGCCCGGGATTTAGGAGCAACAAAACCTCAGTCAATGATTAAGATTCTTCTTCCTGGAATTAAAAGTGGAATTATTTCTGCCCTCATTTTTACTTTTATTCCTATTTTTGGTAACTATACAATTCCTCAGATGGTAGGCGGCAAAGACAGCTATATGCTGGGAAATATTATTGTAGACCAGGTTCAAAAAGTAAGAAACTGGCCTCTTGCAAGTGCATTCAGCCTGTTTATTACGGCCATAAGTATGATTGCCATAATCTGGATGCTAACTTCAAACAAAAAAGAAGCTGATCTAAAAAAATCAACTTCAAAGGACGATAGTGTAATTCAGAATGGGCCCACACTTGCTTCTTCTATAAAAGCAGAAGCCATTAAACAGGCATTAGAAGGAGGCCAAAAATGAGTCATTCTTTTAAAATTTTGAAAAACCCATTTAAATTATATACCTCAAAAAAACAAAGTTCCGAAAACTTCAGACATGCAAAAAAACAATGGAAAAAGAAACACAGAACCTGGAGTTTTTCTAACACAATGCTTGGATTATCCCTTGCATTTTTATTCATTCCTCTTTTTGTGATTGTTTTTTATTCGTTTAACGGCTCAAAAGATACTACTTTTACAAATTTTTCTTTTATCTGGTATGAAAAATTAATTTTTGAATCGGCACCTCTCTGGACTTCTCTTTTTAACTCACTGTTAGTTGCCTTTACTTCGGCAATTGTGGCTACAGTACTAGGAAGCCTTGCTGCTATTGGAATCAGCTGGTACAAGTTTTTTGGCAAAAACTACATTCAGACTATAAGTTTTTTACCAATGGTTCTTCCAGAAGTCATCATGGGTGTTTCTATGCTGATTTTCTTTAGCGCACTTAAAATGGAACTGGGACTTTTTACTATATTTATTGCACACACAACCTTCTGTCTTCCTTTTGTATATTTAATGGTAAGTGCCCGTGTTGACGAATTTGACTACTCAATTATAGAAGCAAGCCATGACCTGGGAGCAACAGAGTTTCAAACCCTGACAAAAGTTGTTATTCCTGCTATTATGCCCGGAATCATCGCAGGTTTTATGATGAGCGTTACCATGTCTCTGGAGGACTATGTAATTACAGCCCTTGTAAGTGGACCAGGAAGCACAACATTACCACTGTATGTTTATTCCATGATTCGCTTTGGGGTTAGTCCGGTTATCAATGCACTTTCCTTTGTATTGATACTTGCAATCGTTTTAATAGTATTCTTGCTGCGCAAAGGCCTTAAAGGTTTTGCAGCAGCTCATTAATAGGTCAAATGTCGAGTTAATATGAATCCATCAAAAATTGGCATAAGGAAACAGAACGGTGATTAAAAACACTCTGTTTGTGGAGGGAGCGAAAGCGACCGTTTGATAAACCTAGCCACAAACAGCGTGTAGTGCGCAAGCGCACGGTTTTACATCACCGGAATGCAACTAGAAGACAATTTTTTTAGTTTTGTTTAATTTCGACATTTGACCTAATATTATCTTATTTTGGAGGATGAAGATGAAACTCACTTCTAAAATTGCAGCAGTTTGCGTTGCAGCACTTGCTGTTTTGGGTCTTACCTCATGCAAAGATGATGGTAAAACTTTGTATTTGTACAACTGGACTTACTACACTCCAGATACTGTAATCAAACAGTTTGAACAGAAATTCGACTGTAAAGTAAAAGTTGACAGTTACGCTTCAAATGAAGAAATGTACGCAAAACTCCGCGCCGGTGCAAAGGGATACGATATCGTTGTTCCTTCTCAGGATTTTACCTCGATTATGATTAATCAGGGAATGTTCCGCGAAATTGACCAGGACAAATTTACAAACCGTAAATACATCAATCCAGCCGTACTTGAAAAAGCAACCTATGACCCTGAAATGAAATATGCTGTCCCTTACTATTTTGGTGCAGCCGGAATCAGCGTAAACAAGACAAAAGTTCCAGAAGGAAGTTACGAAAGAAACTGGAATATCTTTGCAGATCCACAGTTCAAGGGACATGCAACAATGATGGACGATATGAGAGAAGTCATGGGTGACGCCCTTAAATACCAGGGACACTCAGTAAATTCTCTTGATGAACAGGAATTAAAGGAAGCAACTGAACTTATCGTTAACCAGTGGAAACCTCAGCTTGTAAAATTTGATGCAGAAGCATTTGGAAAATCTTTTGCCAGCGGTGATTTCTGGCTCTGTCAGGGATACGCAGAAGTAATTTACGGTGAAGTTCCAGAGGATAAATGGGAAGAAACAATAGATTTCTTTATTCCTGAAGAAGGTGGTCCTTCTTACCTTGACAGCATGTGTATCTTAAAGGACAGCAAGCACTATGAACTTGCCAACGAATTTATAAACTTTATCCATACACCAGAGATTTATGCACAGTTTCTGGATGCCTTCTGCTTCCCTGACTTTGTAAACCCAGAAGCAGAAAAGTACATGACTAAAAAATCAATGTACAGTGCAAGCCAGATGGCAAATTGTGAATTAAAAAACGATTTAGGCGAAGGCTTAGATAAATACAACGAATTGTGGCAGACTATCAGATTTACATCTGACTAGTTTCTTATAAACGGCACAGGCTCTTTTAGCTATGTGCCGTTTTTTCTTTTAAAACAAAACCAAAACATATAAAATAAGCATTGTGTAACAAGGTTTGAACCCTTGCGAATAATTGTCCATGTATTTATAATTAAAATGTTATTTTTTCATAAACGGAGGAAAAAATGAAAAAGTCAACAGCAGTTCTTACTGCAATCGCATTAGTAGCTTCTATTTTTACAACAAGCTGCTCAAAATCAAAAGAAGCAAAAATCAGAATTGGTGTAATTCAGCTTCTTGAACACCCGGCTCTTGATAAAAACTATCAGGGATTTGTAGACGGCCTTGCAGAAGCCGGTTATGTCGACAAGAAAAACATTATTATCGATTATCAGAATGCACAGGGCGAACAGGCTAACTGTGTTACAATCGCAGAAAAACTTATCAATGATCGTGACGATCTCATTTTTGCAATCGCAACTCCTGCTGCTCAGGCTGTAGCAAACTTGACACAGACAATTCCTGTTCTTGTATCTTCTGTTACAGACCCAGAAAGCGCAAAACTTGTTAAATCAAATGCAAAACCAGAAACAAACGTAACAGGAACATCTGACCTTACACCATGTGCTGCTCAGATGAATCTCTTGAAAAAGATTCTTCCAGAAGCAAAGACTGTAGGAATGCTTTACTGCTCTAACGAACAGAACTCATTCTTCCAGATTCAGCTTGCAAAAGCAGAATGTGACAAACTTGGTCTTAAATATGTTGACGGAACAGTTTCTAACTCAAACGAAATCCAGCAGGTTACACAGAGCCTTTGCGGTAAATGTGATGTAATCTACAGCCCAACAGACAATATGATTGCCGGAGGAATGGCAACAGTTGCTCAAGTAGCAATTGAAAACAAAATTCCTACAATCGTAGGAGAAGAAGGAATGGTAATGTCTGGTGGTATGGCAACATACGGAATCAACTACTACGAATTAGGAAAACAGACAGCAAAAATGGCTGTAGAAATTCTTAAAAACGGTAAAAAACCTGCAGATATGCCAATTCAGTATCTTGAAAAATGCGACCTTAGCATTAACTATGATACAGCAGAAAAAATCGGAGTAACTATTCCAGATTCACTTTAACAACTATAATCCGGCCTGATAATTAGTCGGAAAACAAGGGCTGCTCCGTAAGTCATATAACTTGATAACGGCAGCCCTATAATTTTTTTTGGGAGCAAATATTTTATGCCAATCTTACTTGCAATGGAAGGAGCCGTTTCACAGGGCGTTCTGTGGGGACTTATGACACTGGGTGTTTATCTGACTTTTAGAATTTTAAACATCGCAGATATGACCGTAGATGGAAGTTTTGCCGCAGGAGGTGCCGTAACCGCAGTCTTAATAACACATGGAATGCATCCAGCTTTGACACTTTTCTTTGTATTCTTAATGGGTATGATTTGTGGTCTTGTAACAGGCTTTATGAATACTAAACTAAAAATCAATATTCTGTTAGCAAGTATTTTGACACAAATTGCTCTTTATTCAGTTAATATTCGCATAATGGGAAAGGCTAACACCCCTCTTTTAGGTAGCCCTACCCTTATGTCAAAATTTATCGCATTAACAAATAATTCAATCACAAAAACAACAGCATCTCTAATCATCGGAACTGTAATTATTGCAATAGTTATCGGCCTTATCTACTGGTTCCTGGGAACCGAAATTGGTAGTGCAATCCGTGCCACAGGAAGCAACGAACACATGGTTAGAGCAATGGGAATTAACACCCACTTTACAAAAATTTTAGGCCTTATGATTTCTAATGGTATGGTAGCTCTTAGCGGCGCACTTGTTGCCCAGAGCCAGGGTTATGCAGACGTTGGTATGGGTACAGGAACCATCGTAGTTGGTCTTGCTTCTATAATCATAGGAGAAGTTATATTTGGTTCTCATTTTGGATTCTGGTACACACTTGTTTCTGTTGTATTAGGATCTGTAATTTATAGAATTGTAATCGCAATAGTTTTACAGCTTGGCTTAAAATCTACAGACTTAAAACTTCTTACTGCATTAGTTGTTGCAATTTCTCTTTCTGTTCCTGTATTTAAGGCAAAAATTGACAAACGCAGAAGAAGCCTTCCTGGAACCAATCTCGAGGAAGAAGAAAATACACGACATGTAATTGTAAACAAACACAAAGACGAAAATAATCTCTAATCAGGAAAATATAATGTTAAAACTTTTTAATATAACAAAGACCTTTAACCCAGGTACAATAACAGAAAAAAAAGCTATCCGCGGTGTTGACCTAGAAATCGCTGACGGAGATTTTATTACCGTAATCGGCGGTAACGGAGCCGGAAAATCAACTCTGTTAAACATAATTGCCGGAGTTCATCTTACAGACACTGGCTCAATTACATTAGACGGAGTTGATTTAACTTCTTCTCCTGAATACAAAAGAGCAAAATATCTTGGTCGGGTTTTTCAGGATCCAATGATGGGTACAGCCGCAAATATGAGCATCGAAGAAAACCTTGCAATGGCCATGAGACGGGGAAAGCGCAGAGGCTTATCATGGTACATTCAGCCTTCAGAAAAAAAACTCTACCAAGAAAAACTTGCCCTTCTTGACCTTGGCCTTGAAAAACGTATGCATTCTAAAGTTGGTCTACTTTCTGGTGGACAAAGACAGGCTCTTACACTGCTTATGAGCACTTTACAAAAGCCAAAGCTACTTCTTCTTGATGAACACACAGCAGCGCTAGATCCAAAGACTGCAAAAAAGGTTTTGGATTTAACAGAAGAGTTTGTAGAAAAGGATAAGTTAACTGCCTTCATGGTAACTCATAACATGAAAGATGCAATCCGATACGGAAACCGCCTCATCATGATGATGGATGGAAAAGTAGTTTATGATGTACAGGGAGAAGAGAAAAAGAACCTTACCGTAGAAGACCTCCTTGCAAAATTCAGCGTTACCGGAGAAATGAACGACAAGATGATATTAGGCTAAATACCCGGTTTATACGTAACAACTCGGATTCTTATAAATAATTATTATTTGACTAATAAAAAATGTGCTTTTAGAATAATTAATATGCAAGAACCCGAGTTATTTTCAATACTTAATGCCTTTGCATCACCAATTCTAGTTGCTAAACCAGTGAGAGAGGGTTCTATAACTAAAGATTTTGGGTTGGTATTCTTAAACGATGCATTTAAAAAACAAGTCGATCCATCTATTTCGTCTTGTAAACTTTACTCAGAATTTAAGGACAAATTGTCTGTCAATGTCGCATGGCTTGATATGGCAGACAAAGCTATGAATAAAATAGAAAATCCACCACAGATT
Organism: uncultured Spirochaetaceae bacterium; assembly: GCA_902797305.1. Taxonomy (GTDB): domain Bacteria; phylum Spirochaetota; class Spirochaetia; order Treponematales; family Treponemataceae; genus Treponema_D. The sequence continues at coordinate 23,889 of CADBSK010000149.1, forward strand.
TACTATTCAGAAATTAGCAAAGCCTGGTTCAGAGTTTCTATGCACTGTTCTGAAAGCGGTCTATTAGTTGTTTCTTTAGAAAATGTAACAACATTACATGATCAGGATGTTGAACTCAAGCAGTCAGCCTATACAGACCGCCTTACAGGCTTACCAAACAGAAATAAATTTAATCTCGAATTCCCTAAAACAATAGAAACCGCCTCATTCTGCGGAAATAAACTGGCCATTCTTTTAATCGATATTGATAACATGAAAAATATCAACGATTCAAAAGGAAATAAAGAAGGTGATAAGATTCTCCAGAATGTGGCTGAAATTTTAAATCAATTTAACAAAAATAGAATCTATGCATACCGCTATGGAGATGACGAGTTTATTGTAATTATAGAAAGATTTGATTCTATCGACACACTTATAAATATCACAGATACAATTTTTGAATCCTTTGTTCTACAGGATATAAAAATCTCAGGAGGAATAAGTGTTTACCCTGAAAATTCTGAAGAACCGGAAGATCTGATTAGATTTGCTGATATTGCAATGCATGTTGCAAAAAAGAACGGTAAGAACAATTTTGTATACTTTCAGCCTGATATGCAGCGAGTATTTATCCAGAAATTAAATATTCTGAATAAAATGACACAGGCAGTTCTTTCAAGCAGTTTTAAGCAGGTATATCAGCCTCAATTTGATGTAAAATCTGGACAATTACGAGGATTTGAAGCTTTAATCAGATGGACTGATTCGGAATTAGGCAATATTTCTCCATCATTCTTTATTCCTCTTGCAGAAGAATGCGGACTTATTATTCCAATTGGAAACTGGGTCTTAAACACAGCTTTTGAAACTCTTTCTTACTGGCAAAAAAATTACGACTTTAAAGGGATTATTTCTGTAAATATTTCTCCAATACAGTTAAAGCAGGAAACCTTTTTAGAAGATATCGCTGACTTATTAAAAAAATACAACATCAATCCAAAGTATATTGAAATAGAAATTACAGAAGGCATCATGATAGAAAACATGAATGATGCAATCTCCAAAATGAAACTATTAAAAGACATGGGCTTTAAGATTTCTCTTGATGACTTTGGAACAGGCTATTCATCATTAAGCTATCTGCAGATGCTTCCGCTGGATACCCTAAAAATTGACAAATCTTTTATCAATGACATTACGGGAAAGGACGGAATACAGGCAACAATCACAAACTCAATTATTTCTATGGTTACTCAAATGGGTCTGGATACTATTGCCGAAGGCGTTGAAAAAATTGACCAGTACGATTTGCTTAAAAAATTTAACTGTCACATAATTCAAGGATTCTTAAAAGGAATGCCAATGGATCGTTCTACATGTGAACAGTACCTGGCAGGAAATCACAACGCTTTATTATCGTTGGAAAACGAAAAGATTTTATAACTAACGCGTCCTTCTTCAACGGCCTTTTGAATTTCTTTTTCTCTTAATGATAACTGTGACGAACCGGTTTTTACTTCTATGAACATAACTTCTTTTACTGGTTCTCCCTGGGCCATACCTGGAAAAGCAACAAAATCAACAGGTTTTCCCACAAAACGTACATCGCCGGGATTACAGGGAAAACCTGGTAAGAAAGGGGCAATCTGTTCAACCATCTGCCCACCCAGCACTGCTCTGGATCTTTTAACGGCATCGACTCTATTATCTTTTAAGTACTTGTTAAGCGAAAGCTTTGCAACTATTTTTCCAACAATAATCCCGATAAAAATTGCGGTAATTAATGCAAAAATAACTAATGCAACAAGGATTTTTTCAAGGGATTGTAACTGAGCAGCATATTCAGGACTTTTTAAAAGTGTAAAGAATTCTTTCATATTAAAATTTTATCATCCAAATCCGATAATAACAAGACGAGGTAATTTATGAAAAAAGGCTTTTTTACATTAGGATTTATTGTTCTCTCAATTTCAAGTTTATCTGCACAAGAAGGTTCAGTACTTTCTTTTAAATTTGCTGCAGGAGATAAAAGCCGTATCTTATCAACAGTAAACGAAGATGTTTATGTGAACGGACAGTATAGCCACACTTCTGAAATTCTAAATCGAATTTCAAGCGAGATTACCACCGTAGATGAAAACGGAAACGGAGAATGCCGTTCCATCTTTATGACAAGTGAAAATTCTACAAATAAATACAACGGCAGAAACTATAACTGGGGAGAAGAATACGAAAGCATTTTTACCCGAAACACCAGAGGCCAATACGACATCAAAGACATTTATTTTATGCCAACAGTAAGAGATGTACCTGTTTTTCCTGAAACTCCTGTTAAACCTGGAGACACCTGGACTGCAGAAGGCCATGAGGCTCATGATTTAAGACGTAGTTTTGATATGCAGACACCTTTTAAAGTGCCTTTTGCAGCTACCTATAAATATCTTGGTGACGAAACAAACGAAAACGGAGATACCTTTAATATCATAGAGATAAAATATCAACTTTACTTCGAAAGTCCAGTTTCAACTCTGACAGGAAAAGACAGAAGATATCTTCCTGCGATTACAACCGGCTATTCTAATCAAAAATTGTGGTGGAACAATACGAGAGGTGCCATCGACCATTATTCAGAAGATTTTAAAATTTCTATCGAAACTTATAGCGGAGACAGGTTTGTTTTTGTCGGCACAGCCCATGCAGAAGTAACAGATTTTGAACGAGTTAACACTGTAGAAAACCTTCAGAAAATCTCCGAAACAATCAACCAGTTGGGAATCGAAAATGTTGATGTAAAAAAAGGCGAAAAAGGCCTTACCATTAGTATTGAAAACATTCAGTTTAAGCCTGACAGTTACGAGTTAATGCCAAGTGAAAAAGAAAAACTGCAAAAAATCGCGGAGATACTAAAAGGATTTGATAACGACCTTTTAATCACCGGACATTGCGCTAAACGTGGAACTTACAAAAACCAGATGCGCATAAGCGAAGAAAGAGCAGCTAGTGTTGCAGGCTACCTTACAGAGCTTGAAGTTAGAGATGGCAACTGCATTTTTACACAAGGAAAAGGTGCAAACGAACCTGTAGATACAAACGACACAGAAAGCGGTAGAGCCAGAAATCGTCGCGTAGAAATTACCATCATGGATAATTAGTTTTTCTTTTTATTTATAAAATTATTTGTGGAAAATTACCTGTTCTGGCGTAATACTTAGTATGACTCAGGACAGAATCACTTTTGACCAGGACAACAATGGAAATCTTGTTTGTGACGATATTGCAACAATCGCCGCAAAACAAAATTTTAAAATAGATTATTTATATCCCTGGCAACGACTTGTAATAGCAAATATTCTTGATGCTGCTAAATGCATAGACCAGAGTCAAGAAACGGATTCTATTTCTAAACAAATAGTATTACTTCCTACAGGAGCCGGTAAATCTTTATGTTTCCAGATACCTGCTCTTCTTTTAGATGGCCCTACCCTAGTTATCTACCCTCTTTTAGCCTTGATGAGCGATCAGGAACGAAGAATGCAAAGCGGGAACTTATCTTGCGTTGTATTTAAAGGCGGCCAAACAGACTTAGAAAGAAAAGAAAACCTTAAAAAGATAAAAGAAGGAGCAAAGATAATAATTGCAAACCCGGAAGTTTTATCCCAATCTCAACTTTTAGAAGAACTATCTGAACTCGGAATAAGTCACATCGCAATAGACGAAGCTCATTGTGTAAGCGAATGGGGAGACAGTTTTAGACCGGCATATCTTAATCTAGGCGAAATCTTAAAAAAACTAAACTGCAAAGTTGTAACCGCGTTCACAGCTACTGCATCTCCAGAAGTATTATCGCGAATTGCAGAAGTACTTTTTGATGGAGAAGCTCACATCGTCCGAAGCGAAAGCGACCGGCCAAACATTCATTACTATGTAAGACATGTTGAAGCAAAAAAACAGAACGCTATTATTCTTGCAAATACAGAACAGCGCCCCATGATTATCTTTTGTAGCAGCAGGTCCAGAACAGAAGATATGAGCCGGGATTTAAATCTTGTATACGGAAAAGAGACTTCAAGATTCTACCATGCAGGACTAACCAGAGAAGAAAAAACAAAAATCGAAAAATGGTTTTTTGAAAAAAAGGATGCCGTACTTTGCGCCACCTGTGCCTACGGAATGGGCGTAGATAAAAAAGATATTAAAACCGTTATTCATTTGGATGCCCCCTGCACAGCAGAGTCGTATATTCAAGAGTCAAGTCTTATTAGATACCTAAAATTATAACCTATATCACCGTTCTATGTCAGCAAAAAAACTTTAATTATAAGGAGATTATAAAAAAAATGAATGAATTAAACAATTTATTAGAAGAATTTGGCTTTACATTGGAAGATGTCATTGAACCAGACTTAAACAAACAAAAAGAATACCACAAATTATTAGAAGCAATTCTTAATGCAGAAGGTGAAAAACAAAAAGAACTTATTGACTATGCGTTTGAAATTCTTCTGTTAGAAAAAACGGCTGAAAAAAACTTTTAGACAAATTATTATAGAATTGCAGAATAAAATAAGAAAATCTGCTATAATAATTCTTTAAGGAAAAGTGAAATGTCAGACCCCATTAGATTTATTGATTTATTTGCTGGTATTGGCGGAATAAGAAAAGGTTTTGAAAATGCCTTCGGAGAAGATAATCCAACAGTATTTGTTTCCGAATGGGACAAATTTGCACAAGAAACTTATAAAGCAAATTTTGATACACCAAAAGAAATAAATGGAGACATAACAAAAATAAATGAAAAAGACATTCCTTCGTTTGACATTTGTTTAGCAGGTTTTCCGTGTCAGGCTTTTTCTTTGGCTGGTCAGAGACTGGGTTTTGAAGATAATTATAAAGGTATTTGCCGTGGAACATTATTCTTAGATGTTGCAAGAATTTGTGAATACCATAAACCAAAAGTTATTTTTTGTGAAAATGTAAAAGGTCTTACAATTCACGATAAAGGAAAGACTTTTAAGATTATCAAAAAAACTTTTGAAGATTTAGGCTATAAAGTTTTTTCACAAATTCTTAATTCAAAAGACTTTGGTGTTCCACAAAACCGTGAAAGAATTTATATAGTATGTTTTAGAAATGACATTGCACCAGAATTTTTTAATTTTCCTGAACCATTAGGAAAAAAAGTTTGTATCAGGGACATAATGGAAGAAAACCCCGTTTCTGTGAAATACTATTTAAGCACAGCTTATTGGGATACCCTTTTAAGGCATAAAGCAAGACACGAAGCAAAGGGGCACGGATTCGGTTATGAAATTAGGGAACTTGACGGAATTGCAGGCGCGATTGTTTGCGGTGGAATGGGAAGAGAAAGAAATTTGATTGTTGATAAAAGGCAAAAAGACTTAACACCTATAACACACATAAAGGGTGAAGTCAATAAAATGGGAATTCGTAAAATGACACCACGAGAATGGGCAAGATTGCAAGGTTTCCCAGATTCTTTCAAACTTGTATTAGCTGATACCCATTTATACAAACAATTTGGAAATTCTGTTTCAGTTCCTGTTATTGAAGCAATAGCACAAGAAATAAAAAAGGTTTTGAAATAGATTATGTTTTTCTTTTTTTTCGGAGACAAAAAAATGGCAGTAGAGGAATTATCAGGAAATAAAGGCGAATGGTCTGAACCATATGTTTTATTTAGGTTATTAGCAGACGGTCGTATTTATGCAGCAGACGAAAACTTAAATAAACTTTCATCTGTTTATTTTCCAATTTTAAAAATCCTTAGACAAGAAAAGAAAAACAAGAAAAATAAGGATTTAAATAACATTGATTTTGTTGTTAATAAAGAAAAAACTATTGAAGTTTATTTTAATGATAATCTAATAAAAACATTGTCAGAATCAGAGTTTGAAACAGAAGCTGATTATTTATTAGAACAAATTAAAGCCGCTTCAGACGGAACATTTAATGTTGAACGAAGTCAAAATTTCTTAAATGGGTTAAATTGTTATTGCTTAAAAGCATACAGTTCAAAGAAAGCAGACATTACACTTCAGATTCACGACATAAACACTGGTTATAATCCAATTTGCGGGTTCAGTATAAAATCACAATTAGGAAGTGCTGCAAGTTTAATAAATGCTGATAAAAACACAAATTTTGTTTTTGAAATAAAAAATCTATCAAATGACCAAATAAAAAAAATAAATGAAATTGTAGATGGTCATAAAATTATAGAAAGAATGAATTTCATTAAAACAAATAATGGAGAACTTTCATTCTATAAAATGAAAAGCCCTGTTTATACAGAGAATCTTTTCTATATAGATTCTTTTATGCCTGAATTATTAAGCTGGGCTGTTAAGTATTCGTATTTAGAAAATCTTACAAGTTGTAAAGAAGTTGTTTCACTTCTACAAAGAAGAAATCCTTTACATTTTCCCGAAAATAAAAATTATTATGAATACAAGTTTAAGAAATTCTTGTGTTCGGCTGCTTTGGGAATGATGCCAGCAAAAGAATGGGACGGAAAAGACGAAGCAAACGGCGGATACATTGTTGTAAAAGATGACGGGGAAGTTTTAGCCTATCACATTTATAATAGAGATAAATTTGAAGAATACCTTTTGAACAATACAAAGTTTGAACGCGGTTCAACTTCTAAACACGATTTTGCTACAGTTTATGAAGAAGACGGAAAACATTTTATAAATCTGAACCTACAAATTAGATTTATAAAGTAAATCATCCCCCCCTTTTTTTTGAAATCAGAAATCTAAAAAGGGGGATTTTTTGTCCTATGTCCTATTGTCCTATTTTTTTACAAAATCTTACAAATCAGTGTTATAATGATTGTATGGCAAAGACAATAGAAGAAATTATTGAAGTTGAATCTCAGTTTGGGAAAATTGAAAGTGTAGAAATTATAGAAGTTTATTGTGGCTTTAATGATGCAGCAAAAAAAACAGTTTATTTTGGTGATAGTGAAAATATCCCAGATAATCTTAAAACATTAAAGTATTCTTCTGTTTCTTGTCATAACCATAAAATGAAAATTGAATACACAAATCATAAATCATTTGAAGGAAGACAAATCCAACAATTTCTACAGATTCAGACTTTTCAATAGGAAAATTCGGGCGAAACTAAATAATAAAATCAATGAAAAAGGAGATTTTATTATTATGGTGTTTACAGGAAAAAGCAAATTAGATAATGAACAATACGGCTGGATATTTTTTGCAAATGAATTTCGGCAACAGTTTAAGAAAATGCCAAAGACATTATCTTTTAGGGTAGAAGACATACCCTATTTATGTTTCTGTTATGCCAATGGCTGGATTAAAAAAGATTTTGCAGAATACAAAGACGGTAAAATTGAAATTCAACGGTATGCGTTTAATTATAAC
>CADBSK010000150.1 GCA_902797305.1 uncultured Spirochaetaceae bacterium
CGATGATGTAAAACCGTGCGCTAGCGCACTACACGCTGTTTGTGGTTAGGATTATCAAACGGTCGCTTTCGCTCCCTCCACAAACAGCGTGTTTTTAATCATCGTTCTGCTTTCTTATGACAATTTTTGATGAATTCATAATAACTCGACATTTAACCTTTTAATAACGAGCGCCGAATGTAAGGTATTCTACGCTGACATTCAGGAATTTTGCAATTCGGACGGCAATATCCGCGCTTGGTGTGCTGTTCCTTTTAATTCCTTTGATTATTGTTGATTCGTGGATTCTGGTGTGCTTTGCAAGGTGTTTGACTTGAATATCCTGTAAAAACATTTCTTCCTGGACGCGTGTCCAAAAACTGTCCAATCCATTTTTAATCATGAGTTCTATCCATTTATTAAATTTATAAAAATATTTTATTAAAAATAAAAGAATTAATTCACGGAAAAGTTGAATTTATTCAAAAATATAAAAAAATTGAGTTGAAAAATAACAAATTGTTTTTTTTAGAAGAGAAAAACGAAAAACTTTAGTAAGTCAAATTTGGATTTTTTATATTAGGTATTTCATCTTCAGAAGCGGTTGAATTTTCCATATATCGCTCAGAATATGCTGAAATCAGGTGGACCATTGAATTTTTTATGTCTTCTGGAAGATTGTCGAGATACTCAATAGTTTTAGAGTGTTTTTTAAGGTGATTTATTTTATAAGAAACCGTGGGGTTCTCATTTACATTTGATTTTTTAGATTCACGAGTCATGAGATACTCAACAGTTACATTAAGTTCTTTTGCGATTTTATAAGCGATATCTACAGATGGAGAACGGTTTGAAGAAATTCCTTTTGAAAACAAAGAAACATCAAAACCTACTGCATTGGCAAGGTCTTTTCTTTCTATTCCGCGTTCTTTGATTTCTGCATCTACGTTGCTCCAAAATGCCATGAGTGTAGATTATTGAAATCAAATTGGGTTTTGGAGGTTTTTAGACGATATTCAAAATCAGAAAAGTTTTAAAATGAATATTTTCATTTTGAATTAGAGAACGAATTCATTTAAGAAATCGGCAATTCCGTCTTCGTTATTACTTTTACGGGTTATAAAATCGGCAATTTCCTGAATGTAGTCTAAGCCGTTACACATGGCAATTCCGTATTCACAGGCTCTAATCATGGACTCGTCATTCATACTGTCGCCAAATGCCATTGTTTGTTCTTTTGGAATTCCAAGATAGTCTGCAAGCCATAAAATTGTAGAACCTTTTCCTACCCCGGCAGGCATAACTTCCAGGAAGTAAGGCTTACTGATGAACACATCGGCTTTTCCTTCAAGTTCTTTTTTTAAGAAAGGCAAAAACTTGGCAACATCAACGGGTTCTGCCGGGATTACCATTTTTGGATGACCTTTTTCTAAAAACTGAGAAAAGTTTGCTTCAATTTTGAGATTGAGTTTGCACATTTGAGCATCTATTTGTGTCCATGCATTGTCTTCGCTTGCGTAGATTGTACTTGGATCATAAACCTGGGCAGGTAAACCACGTTTTTTTGCTTCTTCGTATACAAAATTAAGGGTTTCGCCATCAAGTTTTTGAGAATAGATTGGAAGTCTTGTGTGTAAGTCTAATACACTGGCACCGTTAATTCCGATTAAATAGCGGCCGTGTTGTCTTCCTGCAATATTGAGAGTTCTAACGTACGGTAAAATGCCGTTTTCTGCTCGACCTGAACAAAGAACAACATAAATGCCCTTATCTACAGCTTTTTGAATTGCTTCAATCGTTTTAGGTGAAATGGTCAATTCTTTGTTTAGAAGAGTATCATCCAAATCAAAAGCTATAAGCTTAACATTTAGTTTGTTGGCAGGAAGTTTCATGTGGCCATTATAACAGTAAAGAGCAGTGCTTTTCAATTATTGTAAATAGTTTTTACAATCGTTATAATCCTGTCTAGGAGTTGGCAACGGATGTAAAACGCATTTGTTGCTTTTTTTTTACAGGGGGAAATATGGTTGCACAGATTTTGGCTATAGCAATTTTCCTTGTAATGTTCTTTTTGATTATTACAGAGAAATTTCCGCGTCATTGGGTTACTTTGGTTAGTGCTGCGATGACAATCTTGCTTGTCTTTGTTGTTGGAATGCAATTAGACAATCATTTTTTTGCAAAGGAATACGATTCGCTTAGTTCAATAAAAAAAATCTTAAATGTACACAGTATCTTTACTAAGGATTTTTGGTATGCTGCTGGAGAATCCGAATCCAGTGGAATTAACTGGGCTACAATTTTATTTATTGCCGGAATGATGGTAATGGTAGAAGGAATGGCTCGCGTTGGATTTTTCAGGTGGCTGTGTATGTGCCTTGCAAAAGCTGTAAAGTACAAAGTTGTTCCGATTTTTATTACTTTTATGCTTATGTCTTTTGCTCTTGCAATGTTCATCGACTCGATTACGGTAATTCTTTTTTTGGCTGCAGTTACAGTTGAACTTTCAATGATGTTAAAGTTTAATCCAGTTTCGATGATTCTTGCAGAAATCTTTTGCGCAAATTTAGGTGGCTCTGCAACAATGTGCGGCGACCCTCCGAACATCATTATCGGAACAAGTTTAGGCTATTCATTTGCAGATTTCTTCCTCAATACAGGTTTGATAGCAGCGATTTGTCTTATTTTTACTGTTATTTATTTTTATTTTGCATGTCGAAAATCGCTGGTTTCAGAAGTTGCTATCGATACAACTCAATTTCCTAAACCGAGTCAGGCAATAACTGATAAAACAGGTTTTGTTTTGAGCTGTGTAATTTTTGCGATTGCAATTGTTCTTCTCGTAACTCATTCAAGTACTCATTTGACTGTTGCTACAATTGGCCTTGGAGTAGCAGTTCTTACAGTTATATCTGGAATTAAGCATCTAAAAGAAATTTTTGGAAAATTAGATTACGAGACATTGCTTTTCTTTGTGGGATTATTTGTTGTAGTTGGTGGTCTTGAAGAAACAGGAATCCTGGAATTAATCGCTCGCTTTATAGAAAAAATCAGTGGTGGTAATTTGTATCTTATGCTGGGTATTATCATCTGGGTAAGTGCAATTGCTTCAGCATTTATTGATAATATTCCTTTTGCGGCAACTATGGTTCCTGTAATTCAGAATCTTGCTGTTACTACAGGGGCAAGTTTCTTACCGACTATGGCTTACTCTCTTGCAATTGGAACTGATATTGGTGGTTCAGCAACTCCGATTGGGGCAAGCGCCAATGTAGTAGGAACATCTGTTGCAGCTAAAGCAGGTCATCCGGTTGGATGGGGCAAGTATTGCAAGCTTTGCGCACCAGCGACTGTTATTGTTCTTTTATTAAGCACAATTATTATTTTTATAAAGTATTTATAGGGGACGGAGGTTAGAAATGAAAAAGCAATTGATTATTTCTATTGGTCGAGAATACGGAAGCCGTGGTCATCAGATTGGTGAAAAACTTGCTGCAAAGCTTGGAATCGATTTGTATGATCGAAATCTTTTGGATGAAGTTGCAGTTCAAAATGGAGCAGATGCAAAAGAGCTTTCTAAATACGACGAAAAACCCAGACGATTTTTTTCAAGCAGAACAGTCCGAGGCTATTCAAACAGCCCTGCAGTAAATGTTGCGGAACTTCAGTTTGCGCTTCTTAAAAGTAAGGCTGCGGATGGGGATTCCTTTGTTGTTATAGGACGTTGTTCAGATGAGATTTTCAAGGGAATTGCCGATTGTGTTTCAATTTTTATAACTGCTGATCCTATGGATAAACTTGCTCGCATTATGGTACATCGTCAGTTCAATCAAAAAGAAGCAGAGAAAGCAATTGCTCGTCATGATAAAAACCGTGCTGCTTATCATGATTATTTTTGCAAAAAGCCATGGGGCAAAGCAAATACTTACGATTTGTGCGTAAACATGAGTAAAATGGGAGTAGACGGAACAGTCGACTTTTTATTTAACTATGTTAACGCAATTATGAATAAATAGATTATTGTTCTACGGGGATGGTAAGTATCTAAACTATCCCCGAATGTAGAAACATCCCTTCTTTTATGTTAAAGTAGGGGCATGGCAAAGACATTCGATGATAAAAAGATTATCTACACAATGGATCGCGTAACCCGCGCGTATGGAACAAAAGTAGTATTAAAAGATGTAAGCATTTCTTACTATTATGGAGCAAAAATCGGAGTAATTGGACCTAACGGTTCTGGTAAATCAAGCCTCTTTAAGATTCTGGCAGGAAAAGATACCGATTTTTCTGGAGAAACAACTCTTGCTCCTGGCTATACAATCGGTTACCTGGAACAGGAACCGGAACTAACTCCTGGTAAAACTGTAATGGAAACTGTAAAAGAAGGTGTAAAAGAAATAACAGACCTTCTTGCAGAATTTGATCAGATAAACGAAGCGTTTGGGGATCCTGATGCTGATATAGATAAACTTTGCACTCGTCAGGGCGAAGTACAGGAAAAACTTGACGCACTGGACGCATGGAATCTGGATAACAATCTTGAACTTGCAATGGATGCGTTGCGTTGTCCGCCTGCAGATCAGATTGTAGACGTCCTTTCCGGTGGTGAACGCCGTCGTGTTGCTTTGTGCCGACTTCTTCTGCAAAAACCAGACATTCTTCTCTTAGACGAACCTACTAACCATCTTGATGCAGAAACAGTTGCATGGCTCGAAAAGCATCTACATGACTATCCGGGAACAGTAATTGCAGTAACACACGACCGTTATTTCCTTGATGAAGTTGCAGGATGGATTCTTGAACTTGACCGCGGAGAAGGCTATCCGTTTAAGGGTAACTATTCCAGCTGGCTTGAGCAAAAGGCTGAACGAATGCGTCTTGAAAACAAATCAGAATCAGCTCGCCAGAAAGAAATTCAGCGGGAATTGGACTGGATTCATATGGGTGCTAAGGGTCGTCAGGCTAAACATAAGGAACATATTACCCGTTATAACGAACTTATGAGTCAGGGCTCTAAACAGCAGCTTAAAGATACTCAGATTAGTATTCCTGCCGGTCCTAGACTTGGTAACCAGGTAATCGATATTGAAAATCTTACTAAATCCTTTGGCGACAAACTCCTGTTTGATAAGTTGAATGTTCACATTCCTGCTGGTGCTATTGTAGGTATTGTTGGACCTAACGGTGCCGGTAAAACAACTTTGTTCAAGATGATTGTTGATGCGGCAGGACTCCCTGGTGGAGAAAAGCCAGATTCTGGCGAGATAAAGATTGGTTCAACTGTAAAACTTGTTTATGTAGATCAGATGCGTACCGGTTTGGACGAAAATAAAACTGTATATGAAACCCTTGGTGGTGGCGCTGACATGATTAAGCTTGGTGCTGTTGACGAAAAGGGTCGCGCGCTTGAGGGTGGAGTTCGAGAAGTTAATGCCCATGCTTATTGTGGATGGTTCAACTTTGCGGGGCCAGACCAGAATAAAAAGGTAAGCGTTCTCTCGGGTGGTGAAAAGAACCGTTTGAACCTCGGCATGATGCTTAAAGAAGCAGGAAACGTTCTTTTATTCGATGAACCTACAAACGACCTTGATGTTCAGACTGTTCGTGCCCTGGAAGAAGCTCTTGAAGACTTTGCCGGCTGTGCAATGGTTGTAAGCCACGACCGCTGGTTCCTTGACCGTATCTGTACACATATTCTTGCATTTGAAAATAATTCTGAAGTTCGTTTCTTTGAAGGCAACTGGACAGAATATGCAGAATGGAAGAAAGAACAGTTCGGAGAAGAAGCAGGAGTTCCTAAGCGAACAGTTTACAGAAAACTTTCAAGATAAAAACGGACAAGTTAAATCTTTGTTGTTTTCGATGACATATCCATCTATTTCCTATAAACTGTCTTTTAGATATGAAAGATTATGTTTTTTTGGATTTAGATGGAACTTTGACCGATTCTGAGCCAGGCATCTACGAATCTCTTCGTGTGATGCTTTCTCATTTTGGAATAACAAAAAGTGATGCAGAACTAAAACCTTTTTTGGGACCGGCCCTTTGGGATAGCTGTCCTAAATATCTTGGATTTAATTACGAACAAACAGAAGAAGCAATCGCTGTTTACAGAGAGCATTATAACAAAATAGGAATTTACAATAATAAGGTTTATCCTGGAATATATGATTTACTTGATACACTAAAAAATAACGGTAAGCATCTGGTTCTTGCAACAGGAAAACCTGACCTTCAGGCGCAAATTGTATGTGATCATTTTAATTTAACACCTTATTTTGAATTCCTTGGCGGAAGCACCTTTGATGTTTCAAGAAGTAAGAAATATCAGGTAATCGCATATGCTCTTGAGCAGCTAGGATTGAATGATAAGGATAAAGAAAAAATCATCATGGTGGGTGACCGTGAAAACGATATAGACGGTGCTCATAAAAACGGAATAAAAGTTTGTGCCGTGCTGTATGGCTATGGAAATTTACATGAATTTAAAGAAGCTGGAGCAGACTATATTTGTAATACTGTCCAGGATTTAAAAGAACTTCTTTTAAGTCCTGATTTATAAAAAAATCACTGGTGGAAAAGTGTCTAAGATTTTACTTGTTGCAATCAATGCCTGTTACAATCATACAAATCTCGCTGTAAGAACAATTAACGAATATATTGATAAAAAGAATCTTGTTAGTTTTGATGAATGGACAATAAATCAGCCTGTCGGTGATATTCTGCGAGGAATTGTAGAAAAAGAGCCAGCTCTTGTTATTTTTTCAACATATATCTGGAACGCAGAAATAACACAAAAGGTCATTTGCAATTTAAAGAAGATTCTTCCTGAGGTGGTGATTGGTTCTGGCGGCCCTGAAATTGGCTTTTGCGCTGATTATTACCTTAAAAAAATTGAAGCTCTTGATTTTGTAATTTACGGCGAAGGAGAAGCGACTTCAAAAGAGCTGGTGGACTTGTTTGAAAAAGTTCAAGGAGACGGCAAAAAGTTTGCTCAAAACCTTGAATCAGTAAAAGGCTTGTTTATCAGAAAAGATGGTAAAGGGACATTTACTGGTGAAAGGACTTTAATTTGCAATCTTGATGAAATTCCTTTTGCATATCCACAGATTACAGATCCTGATAATCGTATTTATTATTATGAATCAAGCAGAGGCTGTCCGTTTACCTGCGCATATTGCATGAGTTCGATAGATAAAAAAGTACGATTTACTTCTCTTGAGCGGACATTTAAGGATATACAAAAATTTTTAGATGCAAATGTAAGACTTGTTAAATTTGTAGATAGAACTTATAACCTTGGAGAAGATCGATATATCGCAATCTGGGAATACATTTTAAAACATCACAACAAAAAAACAATGTTTCACTTTGAAATTGAAGCAGAGTTTTTAAGTGAAAAGGCCCTGGATTTTTTGCAAAAGGTTCCAAAGGGTGTAATGCAGTTTGAGATAGGAGTTCAGTCGAGTAATAAGCAGACTTTAGAATCTGTTGGTCGTTCTCCAAACATCGAAAAACTGGCAGCAAATATTAGACGCATTCCAAAAACGATACACAGTCACCTTGATTTAATCGCCGGGCTTCCTCATGAAGATTTAGAGACTTTTGGAAAATCTTTTGATTTTGTAATGGATTTGCGTCCTGATGCTCTGCAGTTAGGTTTTTTAAAAGTTTTGCATGGAACAAAAATGGAGAGCTATAGTGAAAAAAACGGATGGGTCTGGATGGAGCATCCTCCCTACGAAACTTTAAGCACTCCCTATCTAAGCTATAAGGATATAATCTTTTTAAAAGATGTAGAAAAATTGCTCGACGCATATTGGAACAGCGGAAGTTTTATCACCGTAATGGAATACATTTTTTCAAAAACCAGTCCATGGAATTTCTTTTACAAACTTGTTTGTATTTCACGAGCAAAAGAGGTGTTTATTCAGCCTAGAAAGGAACAGTTCTGGTTTGAACTTTTAGCACAAATCCTTTTTGATAAAGAGTTCAGCGAAATTAATTCAGAGACGGCTACAGAGCTCTTAAGATTTGATTTTATAAAAAGTGGAAAAAAAGGCGGTTTTCCTTCATGGTATGAACACCGCTATAATAAAGATAATCATCGGCTGGCTCTTGAGCAAAACGGTGGAATTGATAACTCAAGAATTGGCTTTGCACACAGCGATTACGAGGAATTTAACATAAATCCCCTTGAAAAAGAAAACTGGGAAAATAAATCAGAAAATAAAAATCCTTGCAAAATGCTCTTGATTTATCCAAGACGGGATAATCCGGAACAGGATTATAAGCAGGTCATATTAAAAATATAGAAAGGAATTAAAAGATGTATTTACTTTATTTATTGTTAGCCACAATGTGCAATATGTATTTTGTAGCCTTGCAGGTAGCCAGTCCGGCAAGCTTTTTAGGAACTATATTTGGTTTTAGTATTATATGGTTCTGGCTCGGAATGTTATTTATAGTGCTTTTTTTTATGAGGCGCTTTGCACTTTGGAATTATGTAAAAAAACAGGTAAAAATTTGTCTTGGATGTATTGTTTCTGTGTTAGCTGTAATTTCGGTTGTAAATCTTATTTTTATTTGTAATCCTCGTATGGCAATCGGAAACGAACCTGTAAAATACATTATTTTGCTGGGAGGTGGAATTACCAAAGATGCAAAATTGACAGATAATGTAGAACAACGGGTGAAAAAATGTGCCGAATATGCAGAAAAACACCCCGAAGCCTTGATTGTTGTTTCTGGTGGAAAAGGGCCTTTTTCTCCATGCCCTGAAAGTGATGTTTTAAAGCCAGCGTTAGCAAAATATGGAATTGAAGAAGAAAGAATTCTTGCAGAAGACAAGGCGAAAGATACGATTCAAAATTTTGAATATTCAGTTAAATTATTGAGTAAAAAGACAGGAAAAACAGTTTTACAGATTTTAAGTGAACCGGTTGCAGTAGTTACAAGTGATTTTCATCTTGCGAGAGCACAACGTCTTGCAAAAAGAATGGGTTTTAAGGATGTTTATGGAGTTAGTTCAAAAACACCGGCATTATTTTTAGTTAATACATATTGCCGCGAGATTTGCTGTTATGTAAAACTCAATCTTAGAATTTTATTTACCGGAAAACCATCTTTAATTGATGATAGTGAGGTTTTAGATTAAACTAATAATATGACGAGTTCTTTATTTGGCGACTTATTAATTCTGATTTTGATTATTATAAACTGTAGCCGAATGTTTTTTTTGCGCTATGGTAAAGTAGATACACTGACAGTTCTTGCACCAATAAGTATTCTTTTGTGCATATTACAGATTATTGCCTGGGGAGCAGATGTCTTTGTTTTGCTTCTTCTAGTTATAAGTCTTCTTAATTTTTTTACAAATTTTAGGGCATTGCTCAGGTTTACTTCAGGATTGTATGTAGATCATTACAGTCTGGCTTTTAAAATAGGTGCATTTATCGTACTTGTACTTGCTGTTTTTGAAGCCGGTCTTATCATTGCATTTTTTCCAAAAAGTATTAATGCAAGAAACTATGATGTTGAACTCACTAAAACACCATTAAACGGTTCCTTTACAAGTGGATTTAGTAAGGCTCACTATTTTGAACGCTATGATGGAATTTTATATACATTTAATCCAGAAAAAAAGGAAGTCTTAAAAAAGCAGGCAATCATTGTTATCCCGGATAAACGTGGTGACACATACAGTTATCTTCCTTATATTTTTAGTTTAGCAAAGATTGGATATACAGTTTATGCCGCAGATTTTTATTCTCCAGATTTAAGATGGTTTAATAATATCGGAGATTCCAGATATTTTAGAAAGCTGTTTATGATTTTTTCATCGATCAGTAACAGCTCAAAATTCCAGGCTGCAAAAGAGTTTTATAACTATAACTCAATGCGAGAATGCGAAGTTGTTTTTAACATGGTAAAAGAACTAGAAACTGCAAAAAATCCAGAAGGTAACTTTGAGCCGGTAATTCTTATCGGGGACTGGATGAGTGAGATCGCAGTAAAAGATTTTGCACAATTAAAAAACGAAGAAGTTGCTTTGTGGTTAACACTTACAGATTTTGAGCAGTATAAAACAAAAGGCTATGGTTTTATCGATCAGATGAATCCAATCCTTTCTGTTTATTTAGGAAATAAAAGATCGCGCAACATTTTTGCACCTTCTTATATTGCAATGAAAACAATTGATCTGATTCCACCTCGAAAGTATCCAGATCCAAAACCTTCTGCAAAACAGACCCCTGAGAATGAGTTAGAAGTTAGTATAAAGGAAGGTGATTTGGAATGACGCTAAAGGAATTAGATGTTTGGTTTAAGAGTTTTTTAAAACCAGAGTTATATCCACAAGATCCTTCAAGAAATGGGATACAGATTCAAAATTCTGATCCAGACAATAAACAGATTAAGAAGGTTGCCGTTGCTGTAGATGCCTGCTATGAGACAGCAGTAAAAGCTGCTAAACAAGGTGCCGATGTATTGTTTGTGCATCACGGATTGTTCTGGGGAGGTTGTGAACCGATTGTCGGAACAACTTACAATCGCTATCAGGCTTTTTTAAAGAATGATCTTGCGCTTTATGCAATGCATATTCCTCTGGATGCTAATAATCCCTACGGAAATAATTATGGACTAGCAAACAGAATTGGTTTAACAAATTTACAGGAATTTGGTCAGTGGCGAGGTATGACTCTTGGTGTAAAGGGGGAACTTTCAAAGGAATGTTCTGTTTCGGAATTGGCACAAAAAGTCTTAAATCCCAATGAAACTCCATTAAAAATTCTGAATTTTGGTAAAGAAAAAATAAAAACAGTTGGAATCATTAGTGGTGGAGCTGCAGATGATGTATATCAGGCAATCGAGCAGGGCCTGGATGTTTATATCACTGGAGAAGTTAACCATGAATTATTTCATTATGTAAAAGAAAGCAAGATGAATTTGATTGCCGGCGGACACTATCAGACAGAAACCGTTGGAATTAATCTGGTTCGTCAAAAAATAGAAAAAGAACTTGGTCTGGAAACCGTCTTTATTGATGTTCCAACAAGTCTATAAAAAAGAGGATAATATGACATTAGACAGAAAAAAACTTTTACCATTTATTTTAAGTGCACTGGTTATAATTGCTGACCAGGTAACAAAGGCTTTAATTGTAAAAATGATACCCTATGGACATATCGGAGTTAATCTTTTTGATGAATTAATCAGGATTGTTCATGTATCTAATCTTGGAGTTGCCTTTAGTTTTGGTTATAACTGGCCTCTTGTTTTGCGCCGAATTGCCTTTGGTATTGTTCCTCTGGTAGTAATTGGACTTGTTGTGTACGTATATCTGAGAAATAACTCGTTTAATCAGTTACAGAGATGGGCAATTGCCGGAATTATTGGTGGAGGAATTGGAAACATCATCGATAGATTTTTTAGAGCAGAAGGCGTTGTGGATTTTATAGATGTTAAATTCTTTGGAATTTTTGGATTAAACAGATGGCCTACTTTTAATGTTGCTGACAGTGCAGTAGTTGTATGTGGAATAATTCTTCTAGTTTCGTTTATTGTTTCAACAGTTCAAGAATCAAAACAGAAAAAACAGCAGGACGAATCTAAAGGAGAATAATTCGATGGCAAAATATGGAATCATCGGAGCAATGGAAACAGAAATTTCCTTGCTCAAGGAACAGATGCATCAGTCTGGCGAAGTAAAAGAAACAAAAGCTGGAAGCCTTAACTTTTTTGAAGGTACTATAAGTGGTAAACAAATTGTCCTTGTAAAAAGCGGTGTCGGAAAAGTAAATGCCGCTTTGTGTGCACAACGCCTTATTATTCAGTTTGGGGTAGATGCTGTAATTAACACAGGAATCGCAGGTGCAATGGGTGCCAATTTAAAAATTTTTGATATGGTAGCTTCAAGCGATGCTTTGTACCACGATGTTCAGGCAGTTGCTTTTGGATATAGAGAGACAGAAATACCACAGATGTATTGCAGCGATTTTAAGGCTGACGAAGTTCTTGTAAAAAAAGCAGTTGCCGCATTTGAAGCTGTTAACAAAAATCCTGAACGCAAAATTGTTGTAGGACGGGTTGCAACCGGTGACCAGTTCATTGCAGATAAAGAAACAAAAAATCATATAAAAGAAGTTTGTTCCCCAGTCTGTGTAGAAATGGAAGGTGCGGGAATTGCTCATGCCTGCTATTTGAACAATGTTCCATATCTTATTTTGCGCGCAATAAGTGATATGGCTGATGAAACTGTAGAACAGACATATTCTTTTAACGAAGATACTGCGGCACAAATCAGTGCGGGTCTTTTGCTTGAATTAATAAAAAACTTGTAAAAATAAAGGTACCGCGTAATGAATTTTTTAAATAAACTAAAGGAAACAGTTCTGTCGGTGGTTCCTGTAATGGCGATTGTGCTGGTTTTAGGTCTCACCGTCGCTCCATTGCAACCTCTGGTCCTTGTTAGATTTATGCTTGGCGGTGTTTTGTTGATTTTAGGTTTAACGGCCTTTTTGATGGGTGTCGATATAGGTATTCAGCCGATAGGAGAGCGGGTTGGAGCTGCCTTAGTTGGTAAAAAGAATCTTGCCCTTTTGTTGATTGTTTCATTTTTTATTGGATTTTTAGTAACAGTTGCAGAGCCTGATATTCAAGTTTTCGGTGATCAGATACATTCTGTTTTTAAATCTGTTAATAAATCACATCTTGTTTATATGATTGCTTTTGGGGTCGGACTATTTATTATGCTTGGACTCCTAAAAACAGTTTTGAGTTTTCCGATTAAGATTGTCCTTTTAATCAGTTATATTTTAGTTTTTATACTTGCATTTTTGACGCCAGAAAATTTTAGAGGGGTTGCATTTGATTCCGGGGGTGCAACAACGGGGCCTATGACAGTTCCGTTTATTCTTGCCCTTGGTGTCGGTGTAAGTAAGGTTCGTTCTGGCAGTAAAAAGGCCAACGATGGTTCGGATGATTTTGGTTTAACAGGAATTACTTCAGTCGGACCAATTGTAGCAGTTTTGTTGTATGGTATTATTTTGAATTCCAGTGGTGCTTTGACAGATTCAATGCATGGAACGGAACAGGGACTTGATGAACAGAACAGTTTTGGGGTTTTTTTAAGAATCCTTCCTCACGTTTTTAAGGAAGCGGCTGTTTCAATGATTCCTCTTGTTGCGTTATTTTTGATATTTCAAGTTTTGCTTTTAAAACTCCCTCCTAAACAGTTTGCCCGTATTTCTGTTGGTCTTGTCTGGGCTTACCTGGGACTTTCTATTTTTCTGTTAGGAGTTAATGGTGGATTTATGAGCACTGGCCGCGAGCTTGGGGTGATTCTTGGAACAAAAGCTAACACTCTTGGACTCGGATGGAAGGTCCTTTTGGTTGTAACTGGGCTTATTTTGGGCGCGGTGGTAGTATGTGCCGAACCTGCTGTCTGGGTTCTTACGGAACAGGTAGAGTCTTTGAGTGGTGGTACAATTAAAAGAAAGTTTATGCTCGTCTTTTTAAGTGTGGGAGCTGCAATTGCCATTGGTTTAACAATGTTACGGGCGCTTTGGGGATTCAATTTAATGAAAATACTTGTTCCCGGATATGCGCTTGCCTTGCTTTTAATGATTTTATGTCCAAGACTTTTTACCGCAATTGCCTTTGACTCAGGCGGAGTTGCTTCTGGTCCAATTACATCTACGTTTGTTCTTTCTTTTACGATTGGTGCTAGTCAAGCTTGCGGAGTGACTAACGATTCCTTTGGTGTAATTGCCCTTGTTGCGATGACACCTTTAATTGCAATTCAAGTTTTGGGAATTATTTTTAGTCGAAAGCGTAAGGCAAATAAAATTGATACAGCGGAGGTTCAAAAATGAATTCTTATCAGCTTATTGTAGGAATTGTTCCTAGAAATTATGGAGAACTTCTTACTCATGCGGCAACGAATGCAGGTGCAAGAGGTGCAAGCATTAGCATGGGACGAGGTACCGCAGCAAATACCCTGCTTCAAATTTTAGGATTTGGGGACTCTGCAAAAGATTTGGTGTATGTTGTCTCTCCGTCAAGTCAGACAAAGGTCTTATGCGATGCGATGTACGAGGCTAGTTTAGAAAAAAAACAGCCTTTTGGAATTTTATTCACCCTACCAGTAACAGATTTTATAAGAACAGGAAAAACCGAAAACCAGGAGTACAATATGAACGAAAGTACAACACATAAATTGATTACAGTAATTGTTAATAAAGGTTATGCAGATGATGCTATGGATGCTGCCAGAAAAGCTGGGGCTACAGGTGGTACGATACTAAATGCCCGTGGAACGGCAAAGCCTGGAGATGAGAAATTTTTCGGAATGGAAATTGTACCTGAAAAAGATATGATTTTGATTGTTGCAGAGAATTCAAAGGCTGATAAGATCATAAATGCGATTCAGGAATTACCTTGTCTTGCAACTCCTGGTAGTGGTATTGCATTTGCAAGTCCAGCACAGAATTTTACTCTTTTAGGTAAGTCAAAAAAATAAAGACAAAAATAACGAAATATTATTTTTCTTGCATTATATATAAGAGGATTTATAATTATTTTCATATCTGTCTTCTAGCGAGGTACTTATGAAAATAAAATCTAAATTAATTATTTCATGTGCAGCAATTGCGGTATTTTCTATATTTTTAGTAAGCGCACCAATTTTAATGATGCAAGTTAACTTATTAAGAGATAATTTAAAACAAAGTTCGAATACAATGCTTAATGCAGGAAAAGATTCGGTAAAATCTCTTTTAAATAATCCGTCACAGATTCTTACCGATATGATTCCATTTATAAATTCTTCTGATTTTACTCTTAAACGAGCTCAAGATGATTTTGCATATGTAATTTCAAATAATCCGTCACTTTTATGTTTGTATTGGGTTGATACAGTTCCCATGAATAAGGGCGGAAAGATGTATTCCAGCGATGGATGGATACCTGATGATGATTACGACAAAAATACTCGCGACTGGTATTATAAAGCATACAATTCTAATGAAGTAGAAATTACAGAACCATACACAGATTTAACAACAGGTCAGCTTGTTACAAGTATTGCCTATGGTATAAGAAAAAATGATAAAGTTACTGGTGTTGTTGCTATAGATATGACACTGGAAAAATTAAATGGATTTGTAAGAGATATTAAACTTTCGCCGAATGGTCAAACTTTTATTCTTGATAATGAAGGAAGATATCTTACTAATGATGTTTTTTCAAAAATTTTAGAGAATAATTTTTTTGATGATTACAGCGGATTATCCAGATATAAAACTGAGATTCTTAAAGGGTCGTTTTTTAAAATTGATAATAAAACAGGATATTACATATCTTCTGCAAAAATTGATGAGAAAACAGGATGGACAATTGTTTCAATCGGAAGAAAAGCAGAAATTTATTCTTCAATAAATCATGTATTATTCTGCGCCTCAGTAATTGCGTTGTTTACAATTGGATTAGCATCATTTTTATCAATATTCTTCTCTAACAGACTTGTAAAGCCATTGCATAATGTTGATTCAGCTGTTAACCAAATTGCCACTGGAAATGCAGATTTAACACGCCGCATTGAAACACGTTCCTCTGACGAAATAGGTAGTCTTGTAAAAGGATTTAACAGCTTTGTTGCCAAGTTGCATACGATTGTTATGGATATACAAAATTCCAAAGGAGACTTATCTGTTGTTGAAGATGAATTGATTGCAAGTATTCATGACGCATCCAGCTCCATTACAGAAATTCTTGCAAATATCGATAGCGTCGGAGCACAGGTTTCATCACAGGTAAATGCGGTAAGCCAGACATCTGCTGCTGTTGAAGAGATTGCAGAAAATATTAACAGCCTTGAAAATATGATAGAAAAACAGGCTAGTGGTGTAGAAAGTGCAAGTTCTGCTGTAGAGCAGATGATTGGTAATATTGATTCTGTAAATTCATCAGTAGAAAAGATGGCACAGTCATTTACTGAATTGGAATCTTCTTCTAAGGATGGTATTGAACAGCAAAAATTTGTAGATGCTCAGATTTCTGAAGTTTCGGTTCAAAGTCAAGCATTGCAGGATGCAAACCTGGCTATTGCAAATATTGCTGCTCAAACTAATCTTCTTGCGATGAATGCGGCAATCGAAGCTGCTCATGCCGGTGAAGCTGGAAAAGGATTTGCGGTAGTAGCAGACGAAATCAGAAAATTATCAGAAACATCATCTGAACAGTCAAAACGAATTGGTACAGAACTTTCAAACATCGTTGAAACTATTGCTCAGGTTGTAAAAGCTTCTACAAAGAGTTCTGAGAGTCTCGGTATTGTTTCTGATTTAATTGCTAGAACAGATGAACTTGTTCAACAGATTCGTTCTGCAATGGAAGAACAGCATTCGGGTTCAAAACAAATATTGGATTCGATTCGAGTTATGAATGACAGCACTTTAGAAGTTAAAAATGCCTCTCACGAAATGAAAGAAGGCAATGAAATGATTCTAAAAGAAATCCAGAATTTGCAGAATACAACTCTCGTTATCAAAGAAAGCATGATGGAAATGTCTAATGGTGCAAAAAATATGAACGTTACAAGCGCAAATCTTTCTGATATTTCAAGTCGCGTTCATAACTCAATCCAAAAAATTGGTAATGAAATTGACCAATTTAAAGTATAACCTTTGCTCTAGCTATAATTCTGATATATAATAGTAGGTATCTATTTTGTAAATTGAGGTTTAAATGAGTGACGAATTAGATCCATCTATTGCAGCTTTACTGGATAGTGCATCGACAGCAGCACCGCAAAATGAAGACATCTCGATTACGGAGTTTGAATCTGACAAAAAATTTGATATGAATGCCTTTGCGAGCAAATCAAAACTTTTTGAAAAAAGTGAGCCTGTTGCTCAGGGGCAAAAGTCTATTCACAATGTAGATTTGAGCGTTCATGAATTTAAGGAAATAACCCAATTCTTGAGCGATACTCCGTCTAAGGTATTTGACGATACAACTTATTATAAAACTGCACTTACAGGAGAGAATAACTATGCTCAGCGTATACATGCTGTTCTTTCCAAGTATTTAACCTGTCAGGATCCAAAAGACAGAACTGTATACCGTCAACAGATTATTTCTGCTTATTGGGAGTTCTTGCGAGGTCTTGCTCCTAAAATGGGAAATAAGGATTTGCCTTTACCAAAACGAATGTTATGCCGCTTTGGTGTATTGCTTCCTTCTTTATTCAGACCAGAACAAAAGGAATATTTTTCTAAGGTGTTTTTAGAAAACAATACAGGTGAAGCAGTTTTATATACAGATGAATGGTTTGCCGAAATTGCAAAAGGAAAAATGACTAATTCTGCTACCGATGAAAAGCGTGTGAGTCATAAGGCTGCAACTCCAGAAGAAGCCGCTCAGTTTGAACAGTCAAGATTGCAACAGCTTCAGTCAAAAAATAGCGGTAAACTGCAGGCTGCAGAAAACCTTTTGAACATCAAAGAAAATGAACGAACAATGCTCGAGACTGAACTTAAAGCTCGAGTAGAAGAATTGTGTATGCATTCTCCGATTCTCGGTATGGAGCCTCACAAAGCGGAACTGACAGAAGTTCAGCAGAAACTTTTTAGTGAGATTACAGACCGATTGCACCGCCTTTCTAAGAACAACAAGGAACTTTCCCGTTGTTTAAAGGATTTTACAGAGGCTAAAGGTAGTTTTAACAGCGTAGAAAGCAAACTTGCAGAAACTGGTGGTCAGCCGGTTGCGGCAGATGCACAGGCTGTAAATACAGAATTTGAAACTGTTCGTCAGATGGCAAAGATGACTGTAGGTCGTCAGGGAAATCAATTCCCTCTGTTTACAAGAGAATTTTTTCATTGTACAGAAAAAGGTACTGGTACCCGAGAGAATGTAATCGATATCCTTCGCTGGGTAGAATCTATTGATCCAGGTGCTTTCTGTCGTATTCATAAAAATATTCCTAACAGAATTCCTCCTTACGTTCTTTTGATTCCAACTTACGGAGATAGAGGTTTTTGCTGGGAACCGTTTGACCGTTATAACCGTGTAACAAGTCGTGGTCGTATCGTTATTCCGATGTATCCACGAGATTTAAAGATTGCCGTTCTTACCGCTGTAGCAGATTTGCGATGGCAGGTTGCAAAAGAAAAAGCAAGTTATTACTGGATGGAAGAAGGGCTTACCGGTCAGTATTATCAGCACATCGATCGCTTAAAACTCAAGGGAGATCTAAAGGCATTCTTTATCGAGGATTATGTTCTTTGGATGACCAAAGAAAGTGAAGGAGTTCAGCGTCTGGATAAGGAAGTACGAGGTATTTTCTGGCGAAATATGCCATTCCCGAACGAGCGCAAACAGGAACTTCGTAAGCGTAGTTTAGTTTACGATGAACTTTGTATTAAAGATAACAACCGTGCGATGAGCGACGGATATTAATCAGTTAAGCGGCCTTTGAACTCTTGCTTTATAAAGTGGAGTTGTAAAGGCCTTTTTTATTCCCCTGCCAGTGCCATTACAGGGTCAAGTTTTGCAGCTTTTATTGCAGGGCTTAGACCAAAGACAATTCCTACAACAACAGAGAATACAAAGCTAATTACACAGGCAGAGGTGCTTATTACAAAGGCCTGACTTTTAACATATTCGACAGCAAGACTGATTCCGATTCCTAAAAATATACCTAAAATACCACCGATTAGTGTAATAGAAGCTGCTTCAACGAGGAATTGGCGTTGAATTTGACGAGGACTTGCTCCCAGAGCTTTTCTAATACCAATTTCCTGACGGCGTTCTGTTACGGTTACAATCATAATGTTCATTATGCCAATGCCTCCGACAAGGAGGGATATGGCAGCAATCGCTGAAAGCATAAGACTTAAGGTGTTTGTAATGGAATCCATTTGTTCTATCATCGTCTGCATGGAAGTAACGTTAACAGAATATTCTGTACCAGTGAGGTTTGTTACATATTCAGTTATGTCATTTACCAGCGTTGTTGCATAACTTGGTGAGGTTGCCTGCACCATAACGCCACTTGCAATGGGATTAGGAGTGATTTTTTTTGAATAAAAACCTCGGGGAATATAAGCGGTGTTTGTACTGGATTCCATGCCTGAGTTTTGTTCTTTTAAAACGCCGATTACTTCAAAATTGTAAGAAACTTTACTGCAGGTGACTAAAACTTGTTTTCCAATTGCTTTTCCGTCTGGAAACAAGGCTGTTGCGACTTCGTTTCCGAGAATAATCTTTTGCAGGCCTTCTACATCTTCTGTTACGGTAAAATAGCGCCCGCTTGAGAGGGAGAGACCGTACATTTCCAGATAGCCGTACTCGATTGCATTGCAGGTGGTGGTGGAACTTGTGTCTCCGTAACTGATTGTTGAACTAATATTGTTTTTGTACCAGACCTTTTTGATATTCTTAATGTTGTTAAACAGGTTTTCTCTAAAAGTCTCGCTGAATTGCATTTCTACGGAATTGCGTTTGCGGCGCATAAAACCGGAGTTAACGCTTACAACATCTAGTCCGGAAGAACCAAAGGTATCTTTGATTTGTTGTGTTGAACTTTTACCCATGCTGGTGATTACGATAACTGAGGCAACGCCGATAATTACGCCCAAAAGAGAAAGAAAGGTTCTGGTCTTGTTTCTGCGAAAATTCTGAAGGGCATTTAAAAAATCTTCAAACATGAATCAGTCCTCGTAATCTGGATTAATCGTATCGGATTGAATATTTCCGTCTAAAATGCGGATGCAACGGCGTGTACTTTGTCCGATGCCTGGGTCGTGGGTTACAATTACTATTGTGGTACCGTTTTTGTTAATTTGTTTGAATAGTTCCATCACCTGCTTTCCGGTCTTACTGTCTAAAGCTCCGGTTGGTTCATCTGCCAGAATTATATGCGGTTTAGTGACCATGGCGCGGGCAATTGCAACTCGTTGTTTTTGTCCGCCAGAAAGTTCATGAGGATGGTGATGTATTCTTTCTTCAAGATTCACGAGAGAAAGGACTTCTTTTGCAAGTTCAGCGCGTTTAGAGCGTTCTATTCCCTGGTAGCGCAGAGGAAGCATAACATTTTCTAAAACAGTCATTCCTGCCAGAAGATGGTATTGCTGAAAAACAAAGCCAATTGTTTTATTCCTAAGGACTGCAAGTTCCTTTTCAGTCATTTTTGCAGTTTCTTTACCACCAATTTCTACGATTCCGCTTGTAGGTCGGTCAAGACAGCCAATCATATTCATACAGGTGGATTTACCACTTCCAGAGGGGCCCATTATTGAAACAAATTCACCTTGTTCGATGCTAAAACTAATACCTCGCAAAGCGTTTACGATATTGTCACCCATCTGATAGATACGGCTGACATCTTGCATACGGATAACTGTTGAACTCATATTAGAATCCTCCTGGAGGAGGTCCACCCGCACCTTTAGAACTACCAGGTCCGTTTAGGCCGTTCATATTTGAGTTTTTATCTTTACTGTTTGTATTTTTCTTATTCTTATTGGTTCCGCTCTTTTTTGGAGAAGATTGTGCTTTTAGAATTTCTCCTCCCCTAAGACCTTCCAGAACTTTTACATATTCTTTGTTATATGGGCGGACTTTTACTTCAATTGTTTCGTTATTTTTTGCAAGTTCTACATAGGCCTGTCCATCTTTATATGCGACGGCGTATCGTTCTACGATAATATTTGTTTCTGGTTCGGTAATTTGAATTTTTCCGGTAAAGGAGAAATTAGGAAGAATTTCCTTGGGGTACTCGTCGATTCGTACTTTTGCATTTACGATACTTGCTCCTCTGCTGGTAACTTCTCCGATAGCAGGCCAGCTAACCACATACCCGTAAATAGTTTGATCGGGATATGCAGGAAAAGTAAATTCAACTTTTTGACCTGCTTTTAATTTAATAACATCTGTTTCGGCAACTTCCACATCGGCGGTGAGGTAGTCTACGTTTATAAGAGTACCGACGCTATCCTTTGCTTCCATATAATCGCCTACTGCAACATCCAGATCTGCAATGATTCCATCAAAAGTTGCAACTACTTTTCTGTTTTCCACTTTTTGCAGAATAGAAATTCTTTTTGTCTGTAAAAGTTCCAGTTCTTTTTTTGAACCAGAAATCTTAGCAGTAGTAATTTGATTGTCGATATCGGCAAGATTATAGCGTTGTTCTGTGTCGTCAAGTTGAATGATTAAATCACCTTTTTTAATTTTATCACCTTTGTTTACATAAACGCCTAAAACAGTTCCATCACTTAGGGCCTGTAGAGTTTGTTCTTCTGCGGCGCTAATGGTTCCTGCAATTTCTATTACATTTTCGTAGAGCTCGGAACGGACAGAATAGGTGGTTGTATCGGTTTTATTTGTAGAAAGCAGGGCCTTTGTAATTATTAATCCACATATTATAAAAAGAAGAATCAGTGCGCAGATAAGAATTATTTTAATTTTTTTAGAAAGTACGAATTTTTTCATTTAAAGTCCTTTAATCTTGAATTTCGTTGTCACGGTAAAACAGAAGTTTTGTTTCGTTGTTGTAAATAATCAGGTTTATATCGTCTAAAAGCATTTTAATTCTGTATGATTCTTTATTTGCAAAGGCGCTGAGGTATTCGCTTTCGGTGATAACGCCCGAGTCCAGGTATTGTTTAAGGTCGATTGCTAAAGTTAAATACATGTCATAGGTTTGGGAATTAGTTTCTTTTGACCAGCGAATGTCTTCCAGTTCCTGTTTTTTGTCCACAACAGCAGTTTTATATTCATCAATTGCAGAGATAATTGTAATTTGTTCCTGACGGCGATTTAGTTCGTCGGTTTGCTTTGTTATTGAGGCAGTTCTAAATTTATTCGGATTTACAGAAGCAGAAAGTTGTACAATCGGATCAAAATTGTCTTGAGTTAAAGGAAGATTTATTCCGGCTCCGAGAGTAAGCCCATTCCATCCAGAAGAGGCGCTAATGTCTATGGTATCATTATAATTACCAGATGAATTTTTAGAACTACTGTTTTGAAAAGTGTATCCGGTTCCGAGAGAAAGAGTAAATTCCTTGTTGGCCTGGCGTTCAAGTTCGGCTATCATCTGGTCGTAAGAAGCCTGTTCGATTTTTGTATAAGTGGTTTGAGGGTAATCGTCGATATCGATAGCATCCACAACAGGAATCTGTTTGGGTAAAAATTCCTGTGGAAGTTCTCCGTCTTTAAGGGTTGTATTACATTTGCTTGCAAAAACAAAACAGTCGTGTTCTAGGTCGCGGATCTTAGTTTCTACTTCGTGTTCGTCAGAAAGGACTTTTAGCTGAGCTGTTCTGTATTTACTTGAAGTTTTTGAATATCCCTTTGCCTGTATTTCCTGAAAAGAGATTTTGTCATCATATAAGTCGGTTTGAGTTGAAATAATGGAAATTGCCGTGTTGTATAGATTTTTAAGTTCGGTGTAATACTCTTTTTCTGCTTCAAGTGCTCTGTTTTGTAATTTACGCTTAGCTGATAGAAGAGTTCTCTGAGCTTTTAAAAGATTAATTTTGCGGGTTATAGTTGAACCACTAATTATATCGGCGCTTATGCCAAGGGATGTGTCAGTAACAGCTGCAGAATCCATTGTCATTGATATTTCGCTTGAAGCAGAAAATGATAAGTCCATTGCCTGTGGAACAGAAAGGCTCACAGACGGTTCTAGAGAAATTGCAGTTCCAGATTCCGAAAAGGTAAATTTTGCGGTACCTGTAGAAAGGTTTACGTCAATGCCGTTATTAATAGAAGATTGTTTTAAGGCGAGTTTTGCTTTCTGCACTTCAAGAGCAAGATTTTGTAATTCCAGGTCGTTTTCAAGATAACCTTGTAATGAAGGTTCTGCGTAAGAGAGAAAACTGAAAAAGGCAATCAAAATAAAAGAAATACTTCTTTTCATATATAACTATAAAATTATATATTAGCAAAAGTATTTCTTACAATATCCGTTCTGCTCTAATAAACCTAAAAAACAGTTAATAATTTGTTTTATTCGATATCAAATTGTTGTATTTAAATTTACTTACTGATTAAAGATGTTATCTGAACTCCAATGTCTGCAAGTGAGATCCACGAGCCAAAGGAACTTCCGATGGTGGTAAGAATCAAAACTAAAAATACACGAAGGATGCGGTTTTTGTACCATCCTGTAAATTTTCCAACATCGTCGCTTAGGGTTTCAAGATTGGCAACTTTTGGCCTGCACAAGAGGGTTTGTACAAACCCAGAAACGAATCCAACTCCGATAAACGGACATAGCGAAGTAAAAGGAGAAGCAACAAGACTTACAAGGATTGTAAGAGGATGTCCCCACGCAATCAATGCTCCGATTGCAGCTAAAGAACTGTTCCATAAAATCCAGCTTTTAATCATATCGTTTCCGATTTTTTTACCACCAAAAACATATCCAAGAACAATTAGAGCAACAATTGCAACTGGAATCATCCAGGCGAGAATTTTTGATCCAATAGTTTTTGAAGGAATTGAGGAAATCTCTGAAGTATCAGTAGTTTCTTGTTTTGTAGCGATGTTATTAAGATGGCTTACAACGCCTGGAATATGCCCTGCACCTAAAACAGCAACCAGATTATTTCCTGGTGAGTCCCAGATGTGAGAAGCAAGATACTGATCTCGTTCGTCGATGAGTACCTGTTTTACAGTAGGCATAAAATCCGATAAGTCACTCATCATAGAATCCATTTCGCTCTTGCTTTTAAGGTTTTCTATTTCCTGGCTAGAGACTTCTTCTTTGCTTAAAGCGCTTGCCAAAAGTGCACTTATAAGTTTGCATTTTCCCCAGAGGTTATTTTTTGCCCAAGCGCGCTTAAAGGTAATCTGAATAGGTCTATCCACCATCGTGCATGGAATATTTAATTCTTCTGCAGTCTGCATTGCAGTAATCATTTCGTCGCCAGGTTTTACGCCCACGTTAGTACCCATTCTTTTCTGAAAAGAAGAAAGAACAAGATTTGCAAGCATCAGCCATATCTGCTTATTCTTAAATACTTTGATTAAATCCAGTTCCCGGAATTTTTCAGGGTTTTTTATTGACTCGCAACGTTTTTCGTCTAATTCTATTGCAACACAATCTGGTTTAATTTCTTTTATAGCGGCAGCAACTTCTTTTACACTTTCTTCAGAAACATGGGCTGTTCCAATAAGTGTGATTTTTCTACCATTTAATTCTAAAACTGTTTGAGTCTGGCTCATTTTAATAGTCCCCATTCTGCTAATCGATATTCAAAGAACATCGGGGTTTGCATTTTTGTAACTTGAGAATAGTATTCCCTGGCAACTCTATCAGAACCTTTTAATTCATAATATAGCGCAAGGTAGTAGGTCATTTTTCCTTTTTTGTTTTTGTCAGTTTCGCTATCAAGTTTTTTTATGATGGCGTTTTCTGCATTAAATGGCCCCTGATCATGATAAAGTCTTATCATCAGATAATCAATCGAAGCACGATCTAATGTTTTCATACAGGTTTGTGCAAAGTTTTTGGCTTCAAATAAATTCTTTTCTTTAAGATAAGTTGCAAGAATCATCAGCTGGTAAGATGTCTGCTTGCTTACAGAATTTGCTTTTAAGAAAAATTTTCTGGCTTCTGCCCAGTTTTCAAGATGAAAGTGAAGGATACCGATTTCTTCGTATGCAAAGTAGTATTTAGGATTTGTTTCTACAACTTTTAAATAGTCGTTAAGAGCTTCCTGTAGGCGGTTTTGTTCATCATAAAGACCTGCGCGATAAGTATAAGGAAGAAAGTATTTAGGATTGAGTTCGATTGCTTTTGTCCAGGCTTTTTCGGCATCGCTGAACTTACCACGGCTACGGTTGTATTGGCCTAAATCGATGTAAAATTCGTAGTTGTCGCTTTCCAGTTCAATAGCTTTTTGAATGTACTGTGTTGCCTGTAAAAAGTTTTCTTCATCGGCTGCAAGTTTTCCCATATATGCCCATGCAGAAGCGTTGTAAGGATCGAGTTTAAGCAAAGTTTCAAATTGGGTTCGGCTTGTCTTGAGGTCTCCCAGATAGTAGGTCATAAGTCCAAAGCCAAAAAGAGAATCCATATTCTGACTGTCGCCGGCAAGGGCCTTGCGATAATAATTTGCTGCCAGCTTATATTTTTTTCTTAGAGCCTGCTGGTCTCCGAGAATATTATTTGCGGTAGGATTGTACGGGTCCAGCGCTAAAAGTTGATTTATAACAGTTTTGAGTTTTTGACTATTTTTTGTAGCTGTAGCAATCTGAGCGTCTAACTCCAGAGCGTCTTTTTGTGTATCAGGGTGCTGTGCAAGTTCTTGAGTTACATCACTTGCTTCGTTGTATCGTCCTGCTGATATTAAAAGGGATGCTTTAAGCATTTTTAAATCGAGGTCGTTGGCAAGGTTTTGTGGAATTGAATCATAAAGTGAGATGGCTCCGTTAATATCACCTGATTCCAGTTTATTTTGCAAAGATTCTACAAAGCTAATGTTATTGGAATTTTGAGCAAAAAGTGGGATTGCAGCAAAAAAGATGCAGAAAATAAGGGTTAAAACAGATGTTTTCTTGTTCATTGTTACTCCGTAAGTTTTCAGACGGTTGAAATTCGTTCCGCCATAGATTAAACTATTTTTTATGTTTGCTAAATCGTTAAGAAAGTTTTTAACTTTGCTTGTAGTTTACGCCATTATTATTGTCGGCATTTTTGTTTTTCAGTTTAAGAATGATTCTATAATATCAGAAAAAATGGGTAGCCTGCACGTTACACTTTTAAGCGCAAATTCTGTAGAAAAAACTAATGATTCATTAAAAAATAAATTCAATGTTATTTATAACGGCATTGCTTTTACCGGCAGCGACGAAAAACCTGCTACTGCTGTAATCGGCGGAAAAAAGACTTCTATCTCTCTTTTATCATGGAACAAAAAAGGCCCTCTTGCCTGTGATTTTAATTTTAGTAACGGAATAAAAGTTTCATATTCTATTAGTGACGAAGGTCCAAAAGCATACCTTGTAATAGAAGCAAATATGCCTTCAAATGTTACTTCGGTTTCAATTCCTTATACGTTATCAGCTGGATCCACAATTACAAATCAGACAGATAATAAACTTCAGTTGATGAATAAAAAACTCACTTGGGAACTCAATGCAAGCGACGTTGATGACTCAAAGATTACACTTTCTAGACGCGAAAACGTTGCTTCTTACTCATACTTCGATAATGTAAGAACCTTTACTTTTGAACTTGCAACTTCAATGGATGCAGCAAATGAATCTACATATTTCAATACTGTAGAAAACCTCAAGTCAAATCTTATAAGTCTGTTTAGCCAGATTCCTGCGGATTCTGCAAATGTTTCGGAACAGGAAGCGGTTTCCTATGTTGCAGCAATGGCAGAAAAAGGTAAATACAACGAAGCACTTGATAATGTACCTCAGGTATTTAAGAAGAGTGCAAGCAGAACATTCCTTTCTGGTCCATATTTTGACACTCTTGTTAAGGTTAACGATACAATTCAGCGTCATCTTTCTAGTATTGAAGAGGGCATCGTTTCTTCTAATGACACGGGTTCAATAGATATATTCAGTTCTAAATATCTTGCTGATTATATGTGTATGCATCCGGGCAGTTCTGCGATTGCCACATTACTCAAGCGTGCATGTGAAATTGAATATACTGAACGAACTGTTCAACAGGCTACAGCAGTTCTTTCTGTTTATGACGATTTGTGCGACAAAAATCCTGAATTAGCTAAACAGTTGAGAGAAGGTGCTCAAAAAGCGGTAGAAAAGATTCAGGCAAGTTGTGCAATCGATGACAATAACATTACAT
Source organism: uncultured Spirochaetaceae bacterium (assembly GCA_902797305.1). Taxonomy (GTDB): domain Bacteria; phylum Spirochaetota; class Spirochaetia; order Treponematales; family Treponemataceae; genus Treponema_D. The sequence continues at coordinate 26,825 of CADBSK010000150.1, forward strand.
TGAGCGAAAAAGGAACATTCCTTTCTGTTGTTCAGGCGGTTCAGGCCGGGGACGCATTGTTGCGTTACGGAAAAAACACAGCAAATGCATCATATCAGGCAGGCGGACGATTGATTATTAGTTCATATCTCAAGGAATCGGCTTCCTTTGATTTGAGAACATTGAGTGAAGTTTACCCAATAATTGTTCATAATAATACGTTCTATCCACACTTTGAAATTCTTGCATTTAACAATGGAAGAGCAGTCTGGGCATGGACTTGTGCAAACAATATTGCCTATGAAAATGACAATAATGGAACAATCACTCTAACGGTTGATTTCCCTCTTTCTTATACTCATTACATTATCGTTGATGGAATTGAACCGTTCCAGTCGATTTACATTTATGACATGGCATTCCGTACTGATTATAGATTTGAAACTTATAATTCTTCGGGATACGTATATCAAAAAGAGAATAAGACACTCTTGTTAAAGAGCCGTCACAAGAGTCAGATGGAAACAATCCGTCTTGTATATCCAAATGGGGTTGAAAAAGCTCAAAGTGAGCTTATAGAGACCAAAGTTGAGTAGTAAATGAAAAAAAATTCATTGTTTAATTTTAATATTCCGGCCGAGTTCAAAGATGTTATTGCAAAGAAGAATCGTTTTATCTTAAAGATTTTGTTTTCTGTATCATTTGTTTTTGGTCTGATTTTATCGATTTCTAATATATTCTTTAACAAAAATGCATCTACTGTAGAGAATGTATATTATTTATCCTATATTGTGCTAGGTGTACTTGGACTAGCATTAACTTTCTTAAAAGCTCCAGTTCCTTTTATTCAGGCAATAGTACTTGTTTTTATCGATTATATTTTTATTATTCTGCTTAAAGATGGAAATATCAGAAATACAATTATTATTTATCTTGTATTAATGTTTGTTTATATCATGACTATGGAAGTGAACCCATTTATGTTTGTTGCGGTAATGTTTGCATACATAGTTACGACAATTGTTTTATTCAGAATTGGAATGTTTGAAAAAGTTCAGGACCAGCAATTTAGTTTTATTGGAAACATAATTCTGATTTTATTAATAGTTTTCTATTTAGTATTCTGGAAAAGACATCATATTATTAATCAACTACATCGCGAACGCACTCTTGAACAGGAGCAGGAAAAAACAGAAATTCTTTTGCAGAATATTTTCCCTCCTAAAATTATTCAGAAATTAAAACAGGATGGAAAAGTTCCTCCAGAAAATTTTGAAAACGTAACAGTTCTATTTTCAGATATTGTTGATTTTACAAAAAGTTCCAGCTCCCTTGAGCCGGATGTTGTAATCAATGAGCTTAATGATTTATTCACAGAGTTTGATAAGATTACAGAAAAAAATGAATGTATGCGCATAAAAACTATAGGAGATGCTTATCTTGCAGTTTGTGGACTTCCAGAAAAGAATGAAAAACATGCAGAACGACTTATTCAATGTGCTAAAGAATATATCGAATACATGGAAAAACGAAATCAAACCGCAGAAATAAAGTGGAATATCAGAGTTGGTATTGATTCTGGTTCTGCAATTGCCGGAATTATAGGACAAAAAAAGTATGTTTACGATATTTTGGGTTCTACAGTAGATACTGCAGTAGAATTACAGCGAGCATGTAAACCTATGCGAATTGCTGTTTCTCAGCAAACCTATGATTTGATAAAAGATGTTCTGACATTGGATCAGAGAAGCGAGATAGATTTAATCAGCTAAGGACAAGTTTATGAGTAATGAATTAAAAACACTAAAAGAATCAGAAGTTCAGAAGGGGGATATACTTTTATATAGCATTATTAATCCTCCAAAATTGATAATTCCTACTACCAAAGAGGAATTATCTGTCTTTTTTACGCTTGTAATAGACAGATTGATTATGTGGGCAGAAAATTCTAATACTACACATGCTGCTTTAATGTACGATTATATAAAAAGGGAAGGGCAGGAAACTGTTGGACAGGCTGCAGAGGCAACTCTTCCAAACTGCCAGTTAAGGAGCCCTCTCTCTGTAGAAAACATGAAAGTTACGGTGCACAGACTTCCTAAAGAATCTGGGCTGGACGGTTCTCTTGTTTTGCGGGAACTTCCAGAATTAAGTGAAGTAAGTACAGACAATAACGGCTATGCTATGGGACAGGCTGTTGTTGCAGGATTAATCTGCCTTTTAAGAACCCGACATGAGGATACATTAAAAACCAGACTTATTCTTACTTTCTTAAAACTTTTAAGTTATCCGCTGGGTTATTATGCAGATAAACTTTTTAAGATGAATCAGTCTGGTAAGCAGGCGTTTTTCTGTTCTCAACTTGCGGCTTATTGTTATGACATGACAGCTTATAAAACCGGTAATGATGGTTACCGTATTCATTCACCTTCAAATAGTCCTCTTGGAGATACAATTCTTGATATCCTTATAAATGAAGGCCTTGATGTTCTTGAAATTCAGGAAGAAAAAGAGGACGAGGCGTTGTTAAACCTTGATTTGCAAAGTCATGAACTTTGTTATGCTGCCTTGAAGATTCTTGAGCCGGAAAACAATTCCTTAAAGGCTATTCGAGAACCTGAATTGTTTGCAAAGGTTTATGATTCGACTGCAGATATTAAAAAGACTATTCCTGCAATCAGAAAACTGATAAAAGCACTCCTTATTATTGCAGGAAAACAAAACGATCTTGATGAACTTGGACTTACAAAAGCTATTGTAAATTTCCAGACAAGTTTTATTATGCCTAGCGATTTAGAAAATGTATTTGAGACTGTGGGAGTAATTGAATAATGTTTGAACTATTAAAAAAAATAAGACAAAAATATCAGGCACCAGAGGATGTTTCTGAGATAATTCATAAAAGAAATAGATTTCATTTGCGATTTGTGTTTGGTTTTTCTGTTCTTTTTGGGATGATAACACTTATAGCATTTACACTTAAGGAACGAACAGGTTCTCTGCAAGCAACAACTGTAATGTATTATTTATATTACATCATTGTAGGAATAATTGGCCTTGCTTTGTGTTTTACAAAGAGTGGAAAACTAACGCCTTCCATTGCTGTCTTTGCTTTTTTTGGGATTATTTGCGGATTTTATTTTTTAATGCGTCCTATTTCTACAGCAATTCTGTATTATGTTGGATTCATGTTCTTTATGATAATTCTTTTTGACTATAATCCATTTGTTCTGGCTATTTCTGTAATTCTATATCAGGTTTTAATTTCAATTTTAATTATATGTAAAGTTCGAATGACTTCTGAGACGGTTTCAGTATCAAACTGGATAAATATGTTTTTAACCAGTGCTTGTATCATTTACCTTGCATTCTGGAAACGCAGCGGACTTTTAAAAAAGTTTTCTGTTGAAAAGAGTATTGAACAAGAAAAAAATAAATCAGAAGAGTTGCTTTTGAACCTGCTTCCAAGAAAGGTAATGGAACAGCTTAGAGATACAGGAAAAGCTTCTCCTGAACATTTTGATGACACAACAGTTTTATTTGCAGAAATCGTAAATTTTACAGAGCTTTCAGAAAAACTCGCAGCTCCAGAACTTGTAAAAATCCTTAATGAAGTATTTGGGAAATTTGATGCGATAGTAGAAAAGAATTCTTGTGTCCGCATCAAAACTACAGGCGAGATATATATGGCTGTGTGTGGTTTGCCTGTAAAAGACGAAAAACATGCAGAACACATAATTTTCTGTGCAAAACAATTTATAAGATACATCGAAGAGTATAATCAAACCGCAGAGAATAAAATTTATATTCGCGTAGGTCTAAATTCCGGTAAGGTTATTGCAGGTATCGTTGGAATTAAAAAATACATTTACGATATTTTTGGAGATACAGTAAATACTGCAAGCAGAATGGAATCTATGTCGTCTAAAATGCAGATTAATATTTCCGAAAATACTTATAATCTGGTAAAAGATAAGTTCCTGTTTAAAAAACAAAGCCCGATTCAGGTAAAAGGAAAGGGAACTATGCAGACTTATTTGCTGGATGAAGAATAATTTTATCAGTCTGCGTATATTTCTGCGTATTGTTCCATTAATTCTTCAAACTCTTGCTGGCTGTCGCTGGCAAGGGAGCAGGCAAAATAGAGGGCAATAACGCTTTCTGTTGTAAGATATCCCATTGGAACGGCACCTTCGCGCCATACTCCGTGAGCGGTTACATATTGGCTAAAATCAAGATTAATTTTCTGCTGGCTTGTGCAGTAAAAACGAATGCCATGCTGTTTACCGGCCAAGAGAAGCTGCTTGATACTAAAGTCGGTCTCGTTAAGATTGCCTGAACCAATTCCGTACATCTCAAGAAAAATTGATTTAATTGGCGAGTATTTAAGCATGCTGTTATATATGTCACTTCTAAAGCCCGGATACAAACGGCACAAAAGCATTTTTTCACTTGCTTCTGTAAAGATTCTGGAAACAACTTCTTGATCAAGTTCTCCGATACCAACAAATTGTGTTGCAATAGGGCCGCTTTCTATATGTTTTTGAACTTTTAAGTTCCAGTTGCAGAAACTTCCTGGCTGATCAAAGTGAAGATTCAGTGGTGAAAGAACTTTTCCTCCATACACAACATATACACCGTTTTTTTGTGCTTTTGCGGTCTGGATTGCCAGCTGCAGGTTTAGTTCCGATTCTGAACTTTCTAATGGTAGTGAACTTGAACCTGTAATTACGATTGGAACTTCGCTGTCGCTAAAGAGCCAATACAGAAGTGCCGCCGTATAACTTAAGGTGTAAGTTCCGTGGGTAACAACGATACCGTTTGCAATTCCTGCGTTAATGCGGTTTGCAATTTCGGAAATAAGAACTGCCCAGTTTTTTGGTTCCAGTTCCTCGCTAAAGTACTGACCTGCACTAATAACTTGGATTGGTTCATCAGGACAGATTTTTTCTGCAATATTTTTAATAACGGTACTGTCTCCGCTGTAGATAGAACCATCCATGTGTCTTACGGCAGAAATAGCACCACCCGTTGTAATTACATATATTACACTGATGTTTAATTCCTGCTTAATCAGCTGTTTTACAACCTGAGGTACGGCTTTACCCTTTGTCTCTTTCATAACAAGACCGGTTAGGAATTCAAGAGGGGCCATTTCTCCATTTTGAAGAATCTTGCATTGAGTTGGATTTTGTTCCAAAACTCGACGGACATAGGGTAATAAATCCCGTTCAGTTCCCAGTTCGGAAATGTTAAGGCTCTTCATCAATTTTTCAGGAGAAGAACCAGTTTCGAAGCTTGTGCGCAAAAGAGTTTTTGCAGTGGCACTGTGAATTTCTCCAGAATCAAGTTTTTTCATTATCCAGGTAAAGTTTTCTGGAGTCATTTTTGATTCTGAGATTGAAGAAGAAGTTTTGTTCAAAAGGCGTGTCAGTTCACTTGCAATCCAGTGTGCGGCATTAAGTGGTTGAGACCCGAGTTCAACAACTTTTTCAAAAAAGTCGGCACGGTCTTTGTAATCGCATAAAAATTCCGCTCTAAGTCGGCTTACACCATATTGCTTTTTAAAGCGCTGTCTTCTTGTTTCAGGAAGCTCAAAGTTGCAAACTAAGTGAAGTGCGTTTATTTCGTCTTCTAAATGGAATGTTTGAGGTGGATTCAGGTGTTCAAACTGATGAGAAGGTGTGTTTCGTTCCTGGAAAAATTCTGTGCAGTTTTTTGGTTCATTCCATAGTCGGCTTTCAGAAGGAATAGATTCTCCTGCGCTAAGCATATTTTCCTGCCGTGTAAGTTCGTGGTTAATAGCTTTGCGGGCAAAGTTTGAAGAATTAAGATTGCGTACCTTAACATAATAGTTCGGCAGGTTTGGGTATTTAGAAAGGGCTACATATGCGTTGCATCGGATAGAGCCGTCTTTAATAAGGCTGTTGTTCATGTGAAGGTATTGGGTCAAACGGCGCAATTCTTCCAGAAACATCTGAACTTCTTCTCCCAGTTCAAAGCTTGAAGCGGTTTTGATGCGGATGCTTGGACTACCGGCTTTGGAATAGTCCATATGGGTATTTCCATTTGCGTGAGTAAGGCGTCCCATATCTTCTTCGATACGGATTTCTTCTATTTTAATGGTCTTTGGGCGGCGGTGAAAAAGCAGATTCATAACTCCGCCCTGTGCAGCTTTTACAGACAGGCCGGTTAATTTCGAAAGTTCTGGAGCTTTTGTATTAATCCCTGTTACATGTTCAATATCAGAAATTGGGAGAATGCGACACCCTAAGGCTTTTGCCAGAGTAATTGTATTTTGAAGAACAGAAGAGTCGATGCTGATTTTGTTGGTAGAAGGATTTATTTTAAAAACTGATTCGACAGGTTCCAGCTGAATACGAGCTTCGATATATACAAAAGACTGATACATTCCTGCCTCCCGGAAATAAAACTATAAACCGTGATAAAATTATAAATTATTGAAAAATTATACCGTTTTTTAGAATTTTGTGATATACTAAGGAAAATATTTGCCCCCGTGTAGGGTATAGGAGTTTTTGTGAATAAGCACGATTTTCCAAAAATCCATTTCTACGATCAGGATTTTGTAGATATTTATAACAAGACATGGACGATGCTTTCTGATTATTGGATTAATCCAAAAACAGGAGAAAAGACATCCGATGGAAAATTTATTTATCCAGTTGGCGATAAGCTTGTTATTGATCAGTTCGAATCTATTCTGTCGTCATTCTTTTTAGTTTATTCTAACCGCAACTACGAGGCCAGTTCAAACATCGATTACTTTTACGAAAGACAAGAAGAAAACGGTGCAATTCGCTGGCGTTATGATGCAAAGACAAATGAACCAATGCTCGAAAAAGATAATCCAGAAGGTATTGGATTACCACTTTTTGCCTGGGCAGAATTCAATCTTTATCACAAGTCTGCTAACAAAAAACGAATCAAAGAAGTAATGCCAATTCTCCAGAAATACATGGAATGGATTGATGCAACTTTTAAAAAGGAAAATGGTTTGTATGCCGTTCCAGCTTCAAGCAGCACTATGATTAACTCTCCTCGTCAGGATGCGTACTATACAATTGATTTTAACTCTGCAGTTGCAATCAATTGTGCCCACATGTCTGCTTTGGGAGATATTCTTAATGATAAAGAATTGAGTTTCCAATATAGACGAAACTATTTTTCTATCAAAACCCGCATAAACAATTTGATGTGGGATAATGATACTGGTTTTTATCACGACTTGGATAAAGATGGTAATCGTTTACCAGAAAAAACAATTGCAGGATTCTGGCCATTGATGGCAGAAATTCCTAATGCAGATAAATCAGAAGTTCTTGTTGCTCATTTGAGTAACCCTAATACTTTTGGAACAGAACATCCTTTCCCAACTCTTAGTGCGGACAGTCCTCACTTTAGTATGGACGGAGAAGGATTCTGTGGTGGTGTTTTCCCAATGTTCAACTTTGTTATTATAAAAGGTTTGGAAAAATACCAGAAGTATGAACTTGCAAGGGAATGTTCAATTCGTCACCTTTATTACGTTCTTGAAGGACTTATGCCTACAGATGAAAATCAGAAAGGTGATTTTTACGAAGCCTATAAACCAAACAGTGCTCAAAAAGCAATTATGTCTGGCGTAGAAGGGTTCCCTAGAGAACACTTTTTGGCGAGTGCAGGACTTTCAACCATCGCTCTTATGATTGAAAACGTAATTGGACTTTCTATCAGTTTGCCACGAAAGACGGTAGATTGGATTATTCCAAACCTCGAAATCATGGGAATCGAAAACCTTTCTCTCAAACGCAATCTTATTACAATTTTGAGTAACAAGAGTGCCCGGGGATGGGAAATTCAGATGGAAAGCGAAAAGTTATACTACTTTACAATTAACATCATTGATCAAAAGAAAAAGACACTTCCTATTCCAAGCGGAAAGTGTTCTATGCTCATAGATAAATTATAATTCGGAGGCGACTATGGCAACACCAGAAGCGGTCATTGAAATCGGCTCGACAGGTGTTCGCCTGCTAGTTGCCGAGTTAACTCCTGACAGAAAAAGAAATACCCTTGATCGCGCAGAAATGCCTATTTCCTTAGGAAGAGATGTTTTTGGGCAGGGGTATATTTCCAGAGAAACAACTCTCCAGTGCCTGCATATTCTTCAGCGATACAAGGAACAGCTTGTTGGCTGGGGAATTTTGCCAATCCAGACTACTGTAATTGCGACGAGTGCCTTTCGTGAGGCTAAAAATAAAGATCCAGTAATGGACAAAATCCTTTCTTCAACAGGGTTTAGGGTAAAAGTAATCGATGGTATCGAAGAAAACCGCCTTATGTATCTTGCAATTTCGGAGTGTCTTAAGGGCGAGTCTGCAGAATTGCGTTCAGAAGATACCGTCATTCTTGAAGTTGCTGGTGGTTCCACCGAATTAATGCTCATGAAAAAAGGAAAAATGGCTGGAGCACACAGTTTAAGGCTGGGAACAGTTCGATTAGAGCCAAAATTGAGTAAACAGTCAGGCTCTTTTGAAGATATTCAAAGATATGTAAAAGAACTAACACTTAATACAAAAGGCTCAATAGAAAGCGAGTTAAATCTTGAAGAAGTTCAGCAGTTTGTTGCAGTAGGCTCTGATGCAACTCTTGCGGCAATTCATGCAGGTAAACCAATCAGTACATTTTTGTGGTCTATCCAAATTGATGATTTTGACTGCTTTGTTGATGAAATACAGGAATATTCTATTGATGAAATTGTTGGTCGTTTTAAAATTTCATTTAATGATGCTCAAACTCTTAGAATTAGTCTTTTGATTTATAAGATGTTTATTCATCTTACAAATGTAAAAACGATTATCGTTCCTGAAACAAATATTCGCGAGGGACTGATTCTTGATAAAACAAATGTTCCAAACAAAGAGTTAAAAGAAGAATTCCATCAGCAGATTACAGCAAGTGCTCTTAATCTTTTAAAAAAATACCATGGAGACGTAAATCACGCTGAATATGTACGCACTACCAGTTTGCAAATATATGACAAACTTAGTGCAGAAATGAATCTGGATGAAAGATCAAGGCTTTTGCTGGAGGTTGCAGCGGTTTTACATGATATTGGAATTTTCATTCGTCTTGATGATCACAATTTACATGGAGCTTACATAATCAATCATTCGGATATTTTTGGGCTTGTAAATACAGAAAGAGAAATCATTTCTCAGATTGCTCTTTACCACCGCGGAAAACAACAGCCGCAGGATCAGGAACGTTTTCAGATTCTGGCAAGAAGTGACCGAATGCGTATTTTAAAACTAACGGCGATTTTGCGCATTGCGGATGCCCTGGATCGAAGTCACAGCCAGAGTCTTACGGATTTGACAATAACGCTTCAGAATGAAGCTTTAATAATCCGAACAAAAGGAAGTAAAAATGTTGCTCTTGAGCGAATTGCACTTGCTGAAAAGGGCGAAATGTTTGAATCAGTTTTTGGTTATAAGCTGATTCTTTTATAAGGGGGCAAGAATGGAAGCACGCTTTTTTAACAGAGAACTTTCGTGGATAGAATTTAACGGACGTGTCTTGTATCAGGGATTGCGAAAAGACCAGCCCCTTTTGGAACGATTAAATTTTCTTTCTATTGTAACAAGTAATTTTGATGAATTTTTTCAAGTCAGAGTTGCAAGCGTAAAGCGTTCTTTAATTTCTAATCCCGACCAGGTTGATATATCGGGTCTAACTCCTGAGCTATTATTGCGACAAATTAGTTCCCGCTGCCATGAGATTATTAGAAAGCAGAATGATTGCTTAATGAACGATATTCTTCCGGAATTAGCTAAGAAGAATATTAAGTATGTTAATCCTCTCAATTTCACACCACTGCAAAATGAATTTGTTCAATCGTTCTTTAAGGCAGAGATATTCCCGATTTTAACACCTTTACGAACAGATACAGAGATTTTTCCACATATTATTAATAAGGCTCATTACGTAGCGTTTTTATTGACTCCGATTAAGGGTATTCACAATGCAAATAATCTCTTAAAAGGTGATGATAATGCGCCTCGTATCAGTCTTGTTCAGGTACCTCAGGCTATTCCCCAGATAATTTGGCTTCCTGGAGAAAGGGGTGTAAAACAGTTTGCGCTTTCTGAAGAAATTATCAGCCACTATGGAACTCAATTGTTCCCGGGCTTTGGGGTAGACGAAACTTTGATTTTTAAGGTTCTCAGAGATGCCGATTTTGCGGTAGACGAAGATAGCGGAACAAACTTTATCCATGAGATGGAAAAAGTTCTTGATAAAAGAAAGACTTCCTTTGCAGTACAGCTAATATGCAATAATTCAAGCGAAAAGATTCTTAATTTCCTCCTTGGAAAGCTTGAACTTGGGCAGGAAGATGCCTACGTTATTGACGGTATACTTGATTCTAAAGTTCTTGGTTCTCTTAGAGAGCTGGACGAAAACGGGGAGATGCAGTTTTCTAAATGGTCGCATTTTTATCCGGCAAGTTTACCAAAGGATGAACCGTTCTGGGATATTTTAAAGCAGCGAGATATTTTACTTCATGTACCATACGAGAGTTACGAGCCGGTAATTAAATTTATTTCGGATGCAGCAGACGACAGTGATGTTCTTGCGATTAAGATGACTCTTTACAGAACTGGAGAGGACACAAGAATTGTAAATGCCTTGATGCGGGCAGCACAAAAAGGCAAGCAGGTTGTAGTTCTAGTAGAATTAAAGGCTCGCTTTGATGAAGAACGAAATATTGCCTGGGCTCAAAAGTTAGAAAATGCAGGTGTAACGGTTATTTACGGACTTGTAAATTTAAAAGTACATGCAAAGATGATTATGGTTATGCGTCGGGAAAACGAAACGATTTGCCGGTACGCACATCTTTCAACAGGTAATTACAATCCAAAGACTGCCGAGTACTACGCAGACTTGTCGCTTTTTACAAGCAATTACGAAATGGTAACGGATGCAACCCAATTCTTTAATCTTGTAACTGGATATTCAACTTTGCAAACCATGAAACGTTTTGGAATGGCACCGGTTTCGTTAAAAAGCATGTTAATTTCGATGATTAATCGCGAAATTGAACAGAGTACACCGGAGCATCCAGGACTTATCATGGCAAAAATGAACAGTCTTACTCACGAAGAAGTAATACCTTTGCTTTACAAGGCAAGTTGTGCGGGGGTAAGGGTTCTTTTAAATGTTCGTGGAATTTGTATGCTTGTTCCTGGTGTAAAGGATATGAGCGAAAACATAAAGGTTGTAAGCATTGTTGACAGGTATCTTGAACATTCGAGGGTGTTTTATTTTCAGAATGGCGGACAGGAAGAAATCTATCTGTCCAGCGCGGATTGGATGAGTCGTAACCTGGATCGACGAGTAGAAGTAATGTTCCCGATTTTAGAAAAAAGAACCTTTAAGGAAGTAAAAGACATTCTTGAGGTGTATTTTAAGGACAATACTAATTCTATGCAGCTTGAAGAAAATGGTTCCTGGTTGCCGGTAGAACCAGAAGAAGCTGATGGAAAGGAAAAGGTGCGCGCGCAGGAAGTGTTGTACAAAAAATACAAAAGAAGGAATTCTTTGTCGGGAGGAACCCCAAAGATTGAATTTGTAGTGCGACGCAAGGACTAGCCTATGATAAAGGTTGAAACTCAGGTAAAACTTCCCTTTTTATGGGGTAAAACGGTTTTTAAAAAGGCTAATTGGACGCAGGTTAACCTGATTGTAGGACCAAACGGTTCTGGAAAGACAGTCCTTGCACAGGAAGTTGCCCGTCAGTTTGAAAAAGCCGGCTACAAGATTACATACTTACAGGCCGACCGTGCTGATAAAGAAGATTTTTATAAGAAATTAAAAAACGATCCTAAACTTCAGGAAAAAATCGATAAGATTCTTTTTCAGCTTTTTGGAAAATCTCTTAGCGAATGCCATGGATTAAAGCAAATTATCATGCTTTTAGTGGCTCTTTACTCGCCGGAGTCAAAATGCCTTTTTGTAGATGAGCCGGAACTTCACCTTCATCCTCAGTTTCAGCAGTTTTTTATGAACGAAATCCGTAAAACTGCGGAAGAAGATCCAAACAGAATCTTTTTTCTGATAACGCACAGTCCATATTTTATTGATTTGCGTTTTGCAGAAGATTTGACAGGGGTTGTAGTTTGTCATATGAACCATGCCCCAACAAGTATTGAGGAACTAAGCAGCAAGGATGAGATTTTATTTCGACGCTTTCTGCCAAGGTTTAATACATATCATAAGCAATTCTTTTTTAGCGATAATCAGATCTTTGTAGAAGGCTATACCGATCAGCAGATTTTTACATATCTTTTAAGATGTATTGATACAAAATATGGAGCTGCTGGAACAGGGGTAATTGATGTAGGTGGAAAAGACGAGTTAGGTGTTTTCTTTAAGGTTTGTTCGTTATTAGGAACAGATGGCCGAATTATTACAGACCTTGATTCTCTTTTTGCAGGTAAGCTTAGGGATGTTGTGTGTGATGATGAACGCCCTGCAAGCTGGTTGGAGAGTCAAATCGAAAAACAAATGCCGTTTTACAGGATGCTGTTTACAACTCGAGAACTGGAAACTCCAATTACTCTTGAAAAATTAATCCGCCGCCTGGAGAAGTTTTTAACAAATATCGGTAAGTGTGTAGCAGGGCTGGAATATCCTTTGACTCCTGATATAGAACTCTATGTAGAAAAAATTCGTGCACTTTACGAAAAATATGAAAAACCAGAAAGTTTGGACACATTCAAAACAGTTGTTCTGCAAGGAGTCATAGAACTTGAAGAACAGTTAAAGGATGTGCTTCCAATTCCACTTGCACAAACAGTGCCTCTAATTATTAATTTAACAAATATGATTCTTGCAAGCATAGAAGCAGCGAGAGTTTATATTTTACCAAAAGGGTGTATTGAGCACTTTTACAGGCAGAGCAATATTCAATATATGCCTGTAAGTGGAAAAGACCGCCTGTTCCATACAGAAATAGAATCTATGATGACGCTCTCAAGTTCTGAGCTAAAAGAACAATATCCGGAACTGGTTGCAATCTTGATGAGAGCCTGTTTCAGAAATGGTAGTCTATGACCTCATATTTGGATTGTTGCCTAATTCCTTCTTAATCAAGAAAATTGATAGAGAAGCTAACATACATAAAAGCGAAGGAATACAGAATAGCATTCTAAGTTTGAATAAAGTTGAATCGGTTTGAACAGAAAGATTCGGATCAATGTGGACAAAATCGATTCCGAGGCCGGCAAAAAAGATTGCGATGGCACTGGCAAGTTTACTCATTAGAGTTTGCAGACTGGAAATCATGCTGTTTTCTCTGGAACCGTGTTTAACTTCTCCATAATCAACTGCACTTGAAACAAAAATTGTAATCAAAACATAAGAAAGTCCATTAGCCATAGAGACGATTGCGCCAGGAAGTAGAGCTTTGATCACAGAAAAATTACCGAAAAGGGCAATTGTGGTGAACAATACATAAGCTGTGACGCCCAGTAAGAGAGCTAGAAGGTAAATTGCACGGTTGGTGAATTTTTTTCTGAATAAAGAGTAAGAAAGCATAGCACAAACTTGGACAATGCCTGTCATAGCCATAAAGTATACATATGAACTTTCTTTTTGAATATCAAATTGAAAAATATAAAGAACTAAGTTTGTTGTAAGGTAAATAGCAGTATTAAAAAGAACTATGATAAGGGCGACACTCATGGCCTGGTCGTTTTTAATCAGAAGTCTAAATAATTCTTTGGTAGAAGATGCTTTTGGTTCGCACAATTCATTATCAGGTAGATTAATAACATTAAGTATTGCTGTAGCAACATATATAATAGAAAAAATAAGAGCTAATAAAGAAAACCCTGTTCGTAAATTGTCAGTTTGATGACCACCACCTAAGAGATACACAAGAGACATTGTAAAAATTGTAGGAGCTCCAGCACCAATACCTGCAAATAGCCGGGCAAATGAAGTCATTTTTTCTCGGATATGACCAGGTTTTGTGATAGCTGGAATGATCGACCAGAAAGGAATATCTGACAAAGTATAAGTGATTCCGCATAGCAGATAAGTAATGGCTACATAAAGTTTAAGAGTTCCGCCTTGAAGGCTTTTTGGAACAGAAAACATAGCAAACATAATTAGAGCATTTAATATAGAGCCAGTGAAAATCCATGGCTTGTATCGACCAAATCGTGAACGGGTTTTAGCAACAATGACTCCCATAAGAGGATCATTAAAAGCGTCGAAAACTCTGGCAAACATCAAAAGAGTTCCGATAAATGCAGCGCTAATACCCAGAACAGTATTGTAGTAATAAAGAGTGTAAGTAGAAACAAGTCCGTAGGCAAGATTTTTTCCAAGGCCGCCCAAACCGTAGCTAAAAATTGTTTTCTTTGTTATAGAGATTTCGTTTTGGTCTGTCATTCTTGTAAGTATAACAAAATTACAATTAACATAACAATAAATTAAGGTAACTAAAGGGTGAAAATGGGATTATTGTTAATGTATGTGAAGATGACAAATAAGTTGATAGTCATCACATACAAGGAGTTATTTATGAAATTATCACAGTTTGTAAAAATCGGAACTATTGCAGTAGTGTTTCTGGGTGCTGGTTCAGCAATGTTTGCTTCTAATAAATCAGCAAAAGCAAAGCAGGTAAAAGATTCTTCTGAGTCACGTCCAGAAGCATCTCAGATGGAAAAAAGAGAATTATCAGAAGTTACTGGTAAGTTGACTGTTCTCGGTTCAGGAGACGAACAGATTATTACACTTGTAACAGATGACAACAAGGCCTATGTTTTAACAACTATGGAAAAACAGCGTGGACCTGCTCCAGATGACAAGAATGCAAAAGAAAGAAAGGAAAACAAGGTTGAAGATGCTAAAAAGGAGCCTCCAAAGAACTTAAAGGCAAAGGATGCTAATAAGAAAGATGGCGAAAAGAAAGAAATGAAAGAACCTCCAAAGATGGTTAAAACACAGGAACTTGTTGCTCTTAATGGCAAAAAAGTAACTGTAAAAGGTATTCTTAATAAAAAGAACAGTGCACTTCTTGTTTTTGAAATTAAAAAATAAAAAGTAAAAAACAAATAATTTGCCTGTAAATCTTTTCTGGAGTAAAATTATAGGACTATGACTTCGAAAGAAATTTTAGATTCATTTGTTAAAGATTTTATCTCCAGAAAAGATGAATCAGTCTGCTACATTTATTATCCAACAGAACTGGCAAGACAATGTTTAGAAAGTCAAAAAAATCAAATTAAAGATTATGATTTGAGAGATCCATTTTCTCCGATGCCGCCATTCTTTAATATAATTAGAGAAGAAAATCCGTCGGAAGAGTTAATATCAAAGTACGCATATTCACTGCATAGAGAATCCTTTATTTCATATTTTAAAACTGGGGTTGTTGTAGACCGTAAAGATATGGTCATTACAGAAGAAATAAAGTATGAAAAGCAGGAATTCTATAAAACAATGATGGCTCTTATCAGGGAACTATGTACTGGAATTTATGTAATTTATAATGCCCAATGGTTGTGTAAAGAAGCCCTTGATTTTATAGAAAAAATCGAAGCAGAAAACTTGAGTTCAAAGTTTATTTTGATTTTTGATTCTACAGTAGTCAGATTCGATAAAACTTTTATTTCGGAATTTATTGAAAGAAAACAACTGGGACAAAACTTTTTGAATATTTATACTCATCAGGTTGTTCCTTCAAGTGGAAAAACTCTTTCAAGAATTCCAAAAACAAAAGAAATTATAAATTCAATTCGTAATGCGGCAGCTTTCCTGTTAACTTCTAATCTTGAGCAATTGTGTGAAAAAATAGAAAAGTACGGTGACAAATTAAAAATAAGCGAACGTCAGAGAAGGGAGCTTAGTTATTATTTGGGATACGCTTACTACATTTGCGGAGATACCGATCAGGCATGTTTAAGCTTTTCAAGAGCGCTGGATATAAAAAAGAACGATGAACTTGGAATTAAGGCGATGTATTACCTTTCGGCTGCGTTCTATATTAAAAAGATGAATACTGCGGCATACAGATATGCAAGTATGGTTATGCAGCGCACAAAGCAGATTCCTCGTTCCAGGTTTTATGCGGCATCTGCGATGGTTCAGTATTTTGCCTGTGATCGAGGGGATACAAACTTCTTAATAAATAAATACCGGGAAGCCACAAAACTATTACGAGAATCCGGTCTTATAAATAACTATGTACATACGGTTTTAAATGTTCCAGGACCTTTTATTAACGATACAAAAGCACTAACAGAAGAAGTTCATCCAATGATTTTTGACTGTTATTACGCTGTTAAGCGTCTAAATAACAAACAGGGGCTTTCGGATGTATGTAACTGGCTCGGAATAACTTATTCCAGAGAGGGTAATAAAGAAGAAGCCTTTAAAATGTACAAAGAATGCTCCGATATTCGCCAGGAAATTGGGGATTTGGTAAACATCATCAGAGTTCGGAACAGTCTTTCCTATGAAGCGTTGATTATTTCAGATTATAAAAAAGCATTCGATTTGTTAAACGAGTATTCTGAAAGATTTACAGAAATCGATAATTACAGAACAATCATTAATACGCTGAGAAATATAGCATTACCCCTTTTATATACCCGTCATTTTGAAGAGGCAGGAAAAATTTTTACTGCAATGACCCAGTTCATGAATATGTTTGACTTTGAAAATATGACAGTAAATTCATTTTTGCCAGAGTTAAACGATATTTTGATTTATCGCTCAATTGTAGAAATGAGTCGCAGTGAGTTTTCTCATGTTCAGGTAAATCTATACAGTATTTTAAATAACGGAAAATATATTTCTCCTGCTGTAAAACCGCTTTTAAACTTTTTGGAGTCGGTAATCTTCTTAAAAGATGGAAACTACATCGATGCCGTAGATTTATTCGAAGAAGGAATGATGATTAACAGCGATATTGGAGAAGTTAATCTTCATATAATTGCATTCTGCTATTACGAGTTTGCGGTTATGCTCAAACGCTTTAATCACAATGACGAATCAGAAAAATATTTGCAAAAAGGTTTTAAAATAGCTAAGGCAAATAACCTTAAATATTATACAAAGGGCAAAGATTCAATTACGATGCTGGACTATCTTGTTAAAGGTGAACATTTTGGCCAGATAAATATGAATCTTGAAGAGATTAAGAAAAATGCACTTGCAGAACGATTAAAAAATCAAATTCATTCCCGTGTGCTTGCAAGTCAATTTTTAAATTCAATTACAAGTGCGGCAATAGAAACAAAAGATATAAAGCATTATTTACAAAAAATTCTTCCGTATATTCTGGATTATTCTATGGCGGAAGGAATCTACATAGTTACTCGTACCGGCGACCGATGGAAGGTAATGGATTCCTTAAATCGAGGACCTTTTAAATCAAAGGAGCCTGTTGACTGGGATTATTATTTTAACGAAGCACAGGGATACGAGACATGTAAGGTTTTTTATGATGCAAAAAATAAAAATTATTACTGCAATATTTCAAAATATAACTTTTCGGCAGGAGTTTTGATTGTAACGGGGCCGCAGGGCACAATTAATTCCGAACTAATAAACATTCTTGGTTTAAGTTTCTCTTATGTTCAGTCGCAGTTAGTTCTTTATGCGCAAAAGAATAATCTGATCCAAGCTTCTGTTTTTGATTCTCTTACAACTTTACGAAATAGACGGGCTCTTACAGATTATATTACAGAACAAAGAGATAAAATTAAGCAGATAAGCATTCAGTACACAGTTGCATTTATCGATTTGGATAATTTTAAATACTTTAATGATACCTTTGGGCATCAGGCAGGCGATATAATGCTTAAGCTTTTTGCCAATATAATGAAAAAAATCTACAGAACAGGAGATTTTTTGTGCCGTTACGGAGGCGATGAGTTTATAGTTGTAATTCCAGCTGCAACATGTGAAGAAGTAGCAGAAACTGCAAAACGTTTAAATAAAGCTTTGCGTAAAGAGCAGTATTTTATACCTGCGCTGGAAGATTTAATGGAAAAGGAAATTGATGTTCCAAAAGAATACCACCTTGGGTTTAGTATGGGTATCTGTTCTAACTTTGATATTGAAGATAAAACAAATTTAAAACAAGTTTTAAAGAATGCAGATGATGCCCTGTACTATTCAAAAAATAATGGAAAAGGTAAAGTTATAATCTGGAAGGATATAAAACAATAATTGGGTGGGTTTGATATGAATTCTGCAGAAATGAGTGCGTTTCAAAAGGTAAGTACTGATTTACCAAAGATAAACGGGTATCAAAAAGCCTGTATTTTACTCAGCGAAATTGGGGCAAAGGATCAAAATTTAAGTCAGAAAATTCTGGATTTAGTAAAGCTTACTCCAAAACAGGTCAGACAGATGTCTCGTGCTTATAAAACTCTTGGAGTATTCAGTTTAAAAAATAAAAAAGTTATTCAAAGAGAAAGCCTTGTTCTTCAGGAAGCTATCGACTACGGAGTTTCAAAAGGAATTTTTGTTCCTGAGTACAGAGCAAAGAGCGATTCTGGTACTAAAGAGATTAAAGAAATGGTAAATAAGAATCCTGATTCAATTGCAAAACTGATAGGTACCTGGCTTGATGAATAATTACTATAAAATTTCCCGATTAAAGAACTGCTTTCTCCTGTTAAGTATAATATTCTTCTTTTGCTCAAACGCAGGTGCAGAACAGATTCATTACAGAGGTGGTAAAAATTATACCCTTGTAGAACGAACTGATTTGCGTCGTTATGATAATAATCGCTATGTTGGTCTGTTGAGCCGCGAAGTTAGATCGTTTATCGCCAGTGATAACGGATTATATGAAGGTAGTTTTTATGTTGATGAAACAACAAAGCATAAAAACATGAGTGTAGCAGCAGGTCTGCATAATTCAATTCCCTCTACGTTCAGAATCGATGATGAAGGGGTTTTAACAATGCTTGAAGACTGCGGTTATCCTTCCTTCAGAAGTTTTCCGGCTTTTACAAAAGAAAGTATTAAAATTGGAGATAGTTGGACCAGCCGTGCCGAAAGAGCAGTGGATCCGTTAAATAAAGGAGTAATTACACGGTTAAACATGGAAGTTCTGTATACATATACAGGAGACGAAGTGTTTAAGGGTGAAGAAGTTTATGTCTTAAGTGCAAAATGGGCAACCAGATATGGCGGAGCATATATTGATGAACAGGGGGACCCGGATTTGCACTCTGCCACAGGAAAACATTCTGCGACGATGTATATTTCTAAGCAGACTGGATATGCACTAGTAGTACGAGATTATATGGAAGAAACTTTTGTTTATAAGGATAGAGATTCGTACACTTTTAAGGGAACAATTTCTTTATTTACTGAATATCCTCCGGCAGTTGATACTCAATCAGTAATGCCTGTAATACAAAGAGTTGCGGAGGAACTTGGAGATCAGATAAAGGTAGATCAAACTGCAGGTGGAATTCGTCTTACAATGAATAACTTGCGTTTTAAGGCAAATAGTGCAGAACTTTTACCTGGACAGGAGAATTTGTTAACACAAATTGCAAAGGTTTTAAAGCAAGCTCCAAAGAGTCAGGTTCTGGTAGAAGGGCATACAGCTAGTACTGGGCAACCTAATGCAGAACTTAGTCTTTCTATAGAACGAGCGAACTCGATTGCAAATGCACTTGTTCAATCAGGTATAGAAAAAGATAGATTTATTTGTCAGGGACGAGGAAGTTCTAGACCGGTTGCGTCTAACGAAACTCCTGAGGGCAAGGCTTTAAACCGCCGCGTTGAGATTACGATTTTATCAGAGTAGAAGATTCCGGCCATTAGGCATGTACAAGTGATCTATATACCAAATATTTCTTCTCTGTGTAAAGTTCCCAAATTTGTGAGTGCTTCTGATAATGTTTGAGAATCGTTTTCTTTTCTGTAATTTGTCAGGTCAATAGTAAATCTATTCATGGAAAAATGCTGATATACAAAAATAGAATCAAGATAATCGGATTTTTTTAGTTCATCGCGATAAAGAGAAAAAATTCCCTTAGGTTTTAATTCGCTGTAACCTACAAGCCAGATTTGAGCGTTAAGAGTTTTTGCGAGTTCTACAGTTTTTTGCGCCATCCATATCTGAGATTGTTGGATTAATTGAACCGCTGAAGTACCACCAAGTTTTGCAATAGTTTTGAGTTGTGCTGTTTTTGCAGAATGAACAGGGGTTTTATTCAAAATAATTACATTTTTTCTAAAATCAGTTCCAAGTTCAGGATTCATTTTAAAAAAGCGTTCGCCAAGTTTACCAGCCTGACCTACCAGATATTTGTTGTTTTTTAAAAGTTGTTCATCTTTACCTGGATTGTCGCCGATTACGATTTTTGTAATAGAATCTTGGGCAGTAATCTGATCAAGAGCAGTATTGTAAACGATTGGAGTTTGAAAAGGATAGTCTGGAGTATCAGTAATTTTTGCTGCCTGCTTTTGTAAGTCCATTAAGTCTGGTACAAAAGTGTTCCAAATTTTAATCTGATTCTTAAAATCCTGTCTGAATTTATCCAAAAATGCATACTGTTCGTTTGTCATATGGCGATTATACCAAAAAATCTCTCCACCTTCCAAGTTGTAAAAAAATAACCATGGTTATTTTTTTCGTAACCATGGTTATTTCGTATTTTACCGGATTGTCAAACTAGTTATATGGCATTAAAAAGAATACTAGGAAAGAGACTATAGTTGAAATCAATAAAGTAGAAGACACAGCATTTAAAATGCTTTTTGAAGGAGAGTAATATATGAAAAAAAGAATAGCAGTTTTATTAGTACTTACTTTAGCAACAGGATTAATAAGTGCAGAAAACGAAACAGAAAAAGTAGGACCTATAAATAAAAATCTGGAAGGAAATTATTACATACTAGACGGATTTCAATTCTTGTCTTATGAAAAATCCAGCATGGGATTAGAAACTATAGTAAATAATGAAATAGAAAAAATAAAAAATGATTCGATTCGAAAAGGTGAAAACTACAGCATAGTAGGTTACAGCCAGGGCGGAGTGAGATCTTTAGCGTATGCAAAGATGCTAAAAGAAAAATACCCCGAAGAATATAAAAAATTAGATGCAGTTATTACAGTTTCTGGTATTGATAAAGGTATAAAAGCATTAGATGGCGGATTTGGAAGGTTAAAATCAGTAGCAAATAATGATGTGGACATATTGTGGGGCGGAGTAATTAGTTTTACAGCATCATTGTTACCAGCGATAGAAGGATTAGTACCAACAATAATATTTGCAAATAACAGAAAAGAAATAGAAAACTGGCTTATTGGTTTGACAAGTAATGTAGGAGAATATATTTCTTGTGCCTGGAACGGAGGAACAGAGGAAGAACTTAAAGAAATATATGATATGATGCCCCAAAGCGAGTTTATAAATAGAAATGTATCAGAAACAGAAAAAGTATATTACAAAAGAATTGTAGGATATAACTCAGTCTGGGTCTGGCATTGTACATATGTATGGTTTGTTCCAGTGTGGTATTTTACCGTAGAAAAAGAACCAATATATCAAACCTTTGTAAGTTACAAGGATAAACCAAAATTTGATGAAGAATTGCCAGTAGGATATATAGTTGGTGCAGACAGTAATACGCTTGGATTTCTTGATGAAACGTTAGAAGATTGTGTCAGAATAACTATGCAGTCAACAGCGGCCTTAATGATTAACGCAGGAATGGTGCATACAGCACGCAGTTTAGATTTAATTCATTTAGCATTGGGAAGTGCAGGACATGCAAGGAATTGTTTTAATGCGGCACGGTGGCTATATAATGTGGACGGAGAATTGAATGAAATAAAAGGCTCATCAGAAAATGATGGCCTTGTAGCAAAAGAAAGCCAGTTTTACCCCAAAACCTTTTATAATCCCGCAACAAATAAAATCGAAGAAGTGCATTCTAAGGTGTTGAGTGATAATCCAAATGGGTATACAGAATTTGAAGAGTACAATCATAAGAATATAAATCCTGAAACAAATGATAAAGTAAAAGTAGAAATGAAAAAAATGATATATAAGGCAAGGACAAAACAATGGTAAAAAAGTTTGTAATTATAAGTTTAATTTTGTTAATGTTTGGGTCATGTAAGTTTTTTTCGGACTTTTTTAATAACCAAGACCAAATAAAAAACACTTACAATTTAAATGTTGTATGGAAATTACAAACAGAGAGGTATTTTTCAAATAGAAATTATTTGAAAATAGATAATTATCTTTATTTTGATGAATCAGATGAAGACTATAATGATGTAGCAGATTATACATTTTGTATTTCTAAAGTAGATCTTGATACTGGTAGATATGTATGGAAAACAAATAGAATCAATGCTTGCATGACTGGGTGGGATTCTGTAAAAAAGATTCAAGATTATATTTTTGTTTTGTCATACAGAGGTAAGATATACGTTTATTCTGATATTGATGGAAGTCTGGTAACAACAGTATTTTTAGGAAATGACGATGAAGAAAAGAAGATATTTACTAATTCAGAAAGTTCAGTGACTTATAATGAATTTTTGATTTGGGATGTATTTTCTTCTAATGGTATTTATAAAGATGACGGAATTGTTAAATTAAATATTAATGAAATTGATTATACAAAAGAGAGTCAGGTACTCATTCCAGAATATATATGGCGCAGAAATGAAGAAGATAAGCAGTGTGCAGCAAATTTTATGATAGAAAAAGATGGGATTCTATACTTTGAGACTTGCGCAAGAGATGATTTATGGAGTTTCATTTATGCAGTGGATTTAGAAAAAAATGAAATTCTGTGGCGAAAATATACGAATGGAATGTGGGGAACAGGGCAAAACTGCCTATACATTCTAGATAATAGGCTATATTCAATTGAAAATAGAATCGGATGTTATGATATTTCAAAAGAAGGATGTTCTGTTTTTGAGATTGAAGAGAACAATGGAATTTATCTTGGAGGTCATAGTACAGTAGGAGGAATTACCTATTCCGGAGGATATTTTTATTATACAACATCATCATCTCCAGGTGGAAATATCGTTGGAACTCCTCGAGAATTAATAAAAAATATATTTTGTATCAGGCCCTCGGATTTTAAAATTGTATGGTGTGATTTAGATTACAAAACAGGTTCTTTATACAGTAAGGTTGTTGTGGAAAACAATAAGGCATTTGTTTTCGGTGAGGACAGAATTAGAGTTTATAATGCAGCAACAGGAAAATTGTTAGGAATTAATGATGAGGTAGGCACTTGGGTATTTGAAAACGCAACTACCTACAACGGCAACGTAATTTTCTTCAATACAGATAGAAAAACCAAAACCTCCGTATTAACTGCGATAAAGGCTTAGAATTATTCCCAGTTGAATTGTTTCCAGTCGGTTTCGTGGAGGATTTGGCTAACCGCTTGTTGGATGCGGCGGCTAGATTGAGTTCCGTAGATTTCGGTGCGGCGGATAAAGCCGATGTCGTAATAGCCAAGTATATTTCCGGCGGTATGAACGGTAAAATTATTGGCGTAGCGTCCGCTTTCAAGGACGATTTTAGGGATAAGTCCCATTCCAATTCCAAGTTGTGCAAGAGCAAGAATCGCTTCATTTCCTTCGGTTTCGGCGGCAATGATTGGTTGTACATTCCGGCTTTTGGTCCACTGGTCAAACCTTCTTCTTGCGAGCCCTGTTTTAGGAAGGATCAAAGGTACAGAAGAAATAAAATCCTGAGGACTACCATTTTGAATCTGAAAATTATTTTTTTGACTTGCGGCAAAAATAAGCGGGGTTTTCTTTAATGGAATTGTTTCTATATATGAAAGTCCATCTTCCGGGATTGCTGCTACAGCAAGATTTGCACGGCCTTCTCTTACTGCAGTGATTGCTCCGGCAGGGTCTCCTGTTTCAACAGCAAGGTGTATTCCAGGATATTTTTCTGAAAGAATTTTAATAAATTGCGGTAAAATTACATAGCAGGCAGTAACAGATGCGTAAACGGTTAGGGTTCCGCTGATTTTGTCTTTTTCTCCCTTAAAGGTTTTATCAAGTTCAGCCTGTTTTTCTAAAGTTTCTCGTGCAAAATCCGCAAAAAGCCGGCCGTTTTGGGTAAGACTTACACTTCGGTTAGAACGGTCAATTAAAAGCGTTCCAGTTTCCTCTTCAAGTCGAGTAATAATACGGCTAAGCGCAGAAGGGCTAATGTTGATTTCTTCTGCCGTTTTTGCAAAGTGAAGCTCTTTTGCCAGAGTTAGAAATGCTTTTAATTCGTAAAAGTTCACGAAGATATTTTAACGAGAAATGTGGGGTTTGGTAAGGGATAGATTTCTTAGATTTTGTAAGATAATATAATGACTAAAGTTTTAGGTAAGTACGATGAAAAAAAATCAAAAAATTATCACAATTTTTTTAGTTTCTTTTTTGAATTTACTTTTTTCATGTAATAAAAAAGGTGATTCAAATGTTGTTATAACTAATGAAACAATAAAAGAAGTGTCAAATATAGAAATTACAAATAAAATTCCATTTGAGCCTGAAAAAAGTTATAACATGGATTTAACTGAATATAAGGTGTATGGACACTTAAAACCTGCTTATGAGTTTGGCTATGATGATAATTATCATGCATATTTAACAGATTTAAGAACAAATAGACAGGTAGTTTTTTTATGTTCATCATATGATCCAAGTTACATGAAGGAAGAGTTCTTTGATATTTATAGGGATGCATTTGATGAAGATAGAGATGTAGGAAATGGTTTGGCTTATAGAATTGAGTGGTGCAAAGAAATTGCAGTAAAAAAAGAATCATTTTTTGATGAGCATTTTGGATGTGTTATTGAACGTTATTATGTAAAATATACAGATGCGTATAGTTTTTTTCATGTTTAATTAGTAGAAGTTTGTAATTTAAGCTATATCAAAGCAAAAGAGGAAAATTATGAAAAAAATATTATTAGTTCTATTCAATTTATTCTTTATTATAAATTCGACATTTGCATTTAATATTACTTTGTTTTCAAAATCTGCAAAAAACACCAATCCCGAAATAAAACTTTCAAGGGATGAAAAGAACAGAATAGGTAAAATTGAATTTTATCCGCATAATCAAATTCTTAAGCTTACAGATGACGGACAGAAACTTGTCATTCATTCAGATCCTTTTTCTTCTATACCGGATGACATTATTTTTACAGCAAGGAAAGGTGATGAAGTAAAAGTGACACATGTTTTATATTCACCCAAAATTAAATCATCTTGTTTGTTAGTTACAATTTCAACTGGTAAAGCAGGATTTATTCCACTTCATAAAAATCCATATGGAAATGGACAATTTACTTTCAAAGAAGATTTAATGGTTAATGGAAAGACTATAAAAATTTTAAATTTGAATCGAAAATATACTTTTGAAGGCTTTTCTGATAATCCTGCAATAATTTATTCACAACCTGATATTAATTCAGAAACAATTGTAAGAATTTACGATGTTTTTAGAGTAGATTCTCAGAGTATTACAGCTGATTATAATTGGCTATATGTAATTTATGAAAATTATTCAGGTTGGATAAATAAAAAATATCTGTGTGATGGAATAGGTGGTCCAGTGCTAAATTCTCCTGAAGAAATAATTTGTGAAGAACTTTTATGGGCTGATTATCGGTGAAAAAATTATAAAGGACAGAGATGTATTCAGTTTACTAATCTTTTAATCAATAAGGATATAATAAATGAAAAAAGTAATTTCAATTTTGATATGTCTTATAGCTACTGTATCTTTATCTTTTGCAGAAATTGCAAAAAGCAGATTTAAAATTACTGAAAATAATCAGGAGTTTGATATTAAATATATTGTAACTCGTGATATGCAGCAGATTTTATCAAAAGAGAACCCTGATATCTCCGTTTTTAAGACTTTTAAGATTAAGAAAGGGAACGAAGAAGGCGAACTCAGATATTCTCTTTTTACAGATATCAATGAAACTGATTTTACAAATGCCAAAATGCAAGCTTATATTTGGTCGCTGGTGTGTACAAAAAATATTGCGGGTTATGATTTTCCTTCAAATAAACTAACTCAATATGGTGATAATGACGTAAAAGGTGAGTTTAACGGAGATTACGGTTTTACTGCATATATAGCTAATCCACAGTCAAGATATGCGGAAGGTTATAATTATATCTACGCTGATTTCTTTTACAAAAAAGGGCAGGGACTTGTTGCGAGGGCTTTCCTTTTTAAGGATATTTCATTTGTTGGTTTAAACTCTGACGGTTCAGTTCGGGAAGATAGTGCTTTATTCACAAATTATGATTCCTTTAAATTTTATGATTCCAAAGAATTGTATCCTGCAAATAAAAAGGATGATTACTGGTATTCTGATGCAGATTCCAAATATATAGGAATTTATGTACCTGAGAGCTTTGATAAAAAACTTAAGCAGACTAAGTTGTTGTATGAATCGATGGCGGATAATTCTGGCAAACAACATGATGTATTATTCTTACGAAAAAAACAAATGTTACAGTGATTCAAAATTCCATGACACCTATGCAATTAAAGCAGCTGACTTTGTAAACTATAAGTTTGGTGACGATGAAAACGGCATATATTGTATTGATGAAAAAGGCAATAAGTATATTAAAATTTCTGATTCTTTAGATAAATATGGCTTTGGATACGAAGCTTATAAAAAATATGTGTTAAATATTCTATTGGATTCTGCAAAAGAAATAAAAATAGAAGGTTGCAAAATTATATTTGCTGATACTGAATACGAGCTTGTTTTAGATGCCAATATATTCTTTGAAACTAAAGATGTCGTTGCCTGGATTTATGATAAAGAAAATCAATTGTATGGCTTAAAGAAAAACGGAGATATTATTGAATTATATAAAAGTAGTCGTGGCAAAACAGGATATGTTGACGATGGAATTATTTTGGGAGAAAAACTGTCTAGAGTAATAACTTTTCAATGATATTTGCTTCCTTGTAACCCCTCAAAAACAATGTTAATATAAAACTATGGAAGAAAGATATTTACCGATTGGAATACAGGATTTTGAAAAACTCCGCAATGGGAACTATGTTTATGTTGATAAGACACAATTTATCTATGAATTAACACGAACCAGTACTCCTTATTTTTTAAGTCGTCCTCGTCGGTTTGGTAAAAGCCTTCTTCTTTCAACTTTTGAATATTATTTTCTCGGTAAAAAGGATCTATTTAAAGGCCTTACTATAGAAAAACTTGAAAAGGATTGGACGGAGTATCCGGTTTTAAAGATAAGTTTTGGGGCTAATAGTTACGAAAATAATGAACGGTTAGATTCACGTCTAAAATTTCTTTTGGATGAATATGAAAAGAAGTTTGCAATTGAAAAAAAATCAGATGATCCGGCAGAACGTTTAAATAATCTAATTACTTCCATATACGAACAAACCGGCAAGCAGGTTGTAATTCTTATCGATGAATATGACAAACCGATTCTTGATGCTCTTTATACTGAATATGAAGAACAGAACCGTCAGGAGCTGCGTAGTTTTTACAGTCCGTTAAAGGATCTTGATAAGTATATTCGCTTCCTTTTTATTACGGGCATTACAAAAGTTAGTCACGTAAACATTTTTAGTGGTCTAAATCAACTTAATGACATAAGTCTTTCTCAAAAATATTCCTCTTTGTGTGGTATTTCTGAGTCTGAATTAGAATCGTATTTTGAAACAGAAATCCAGGAATTAGCAAAAAATCAGGAAATAACAGTACCAGAAGCAAAAGAAAAGCTTGCTAAGATGTACGATGGATATCATTTTTCTCATGATGTAGAAGGAGTTTATAATCCTTTCTGTCTATTAAAATGTTTACTGGAAAAGGATTTTGGTTCTTATTGGTTTGAAAGTGGCACCCCTTCGTTTCTTGTAAAAACTCTTGAAAAACAACCCTTTGTTCTTGCTTCTATAGTAAACGGCAGAAAAGCAAAAGAAGATCAGTTTAAGAATTATGATCCTGAAAGCAATAATATGCTGCCTGTTATCTATCAAAGCGGATATTTAACTATTAAAGATTTTAAGAAAGATCGAAGAATTTATACTTTGGATTTTCCAAATCGTGAAATAGAAGAAGGGTTCTTAAATGTTCTTTTGAAAAAGTTTGTTAAGGTTCCTGGTGATGATATGGGACTTGCCATTGATAATATTTGTGATGCGTTAGAGAATAATGATATTAACCAGGTCCTTTCCATCATAAAAGCCGCAATTGCTGACCTTCCATCTGTCGTAAAAAAAGATATGTGCGAAAACTATTACGAATCCGTAACACATCTTATTTTCAGGCTTACAGGCTACAATGTGGTAAGCGAATTGCAGTCAGTTGCCGGTCGCAGTGATGTAATTGTAACAACAGATGATTCTGTTTTCATTTTTGAACTTAAGATGGATAAGGGCCGTGATTTTGAACAGGTTGTTCAGGAAGCCTTATCTCAGATTGATGCAAACGGATATGCAGACCGTTTTGCTGTAAGCGGAAAACAGATGTTCAAGGTTGGTGTTGTTTTTTCAAGCAGTGGTAAAGGTATGCTCGGCTGGAAATATTAATATCCATTTGATTCTTGTTTCAATTCAAATTTTGACAAATTCTCCTATACCGATATATAATTAAAGATATTCGTGACTTAGTTTTTGGAGGCTTTGCTTTATGAAAAAAATTATATGTGCAGTTTCAGCAGCACTTCTCGGTTGCTCTTTGTTTGCATACGATATCGCAGAAAATAGTACAATAAAAGGTGATGCAAGAAAGGTCGTAAAGACAGAATATTCTATTGTTTCAAAGTTTGGAGAATATTTCCGTACTCCAAGCACTAAAGTTTCTTATGTATATGACGCAAATGGAAAAATTTCTGAAACAACAGAACTCACAGCTCGAGATGTTGTATTGAATAAAATAACCTATACATACGATTCTAATGGAAAAATCGTAGAAAGAGTAGGTTACGATGCTGATAACGAACAAATCTGGAAGGCAGTGATTTCTTATAAGAATGGTCGTGCTGCAGATGAATCAGAATATTCAAAATCTGGTGCTTTGATGAGTAAGACTATTTATTCTTATACAGACAACAAACTTACAGACGAAAGTGTATACAACGGTGATGGTTCTTTGCTTACAAAGATAATTACTAAGTACAATGTAAAAGGTCAGAAAGAAGTTGTTTCTAATTACAATGGTGACGGTTCTTTGAACGAAGAAACTATTTACTCATATTCAGATGGTGGAAAAATCGATTCTATTTCATATAACGATGTAAACGGAAATACAACTTCTAAAGAAGTGTTCCGCTATGGTGCTTCTGGCGATGTAACAGAAATAACAACATACGGCGCAGATAACAAGACTTCTCAGAGAATGCTTGTTAAATACGATGCAAAAGGAAATATTAATAAGGTAACAACTTATTCAGTTTCTAAGAAATTTGGTACAACAACAAATGAAATGTCTGCAATGGTTGATTACGCTTACACTTATGGAGATGTAAATAATTTAGATGCTAAATAATTTACATTAAAGGTGCAAAAATCTTGAATAACCATCCCACGATTCTCTGGAGTCGTGGGATTTTTTTATATTCTTCAAGAGTAATAAGAGTGCAGTCTTTAAGGGTTTCGGTAAAATCCTTTTCCATGTCTTTTAGTATTGGGGTGTGATACATAAATGCACCACATTCAAAGTGGTGATCAAAGCTTCTGTAGTCCAGGTTTACACTTCCGCAAGTACCTCTGTTTCCATCAGAAACGAACATTTTTGAATGAATAAATCCACGATTATAGCCGTAAATATTTATTCCGTTTTTTATAAGAGTCTTTATAAAGCGACGGCCAACACAAAAGGTTATAAAGTGATCCCAGTGCATTGGAACAATAATACTTACTTCTACTCCGCGGCGTGCAGCAAAAATCAAAGCATTTAGCATGGTATTATCAATAATTACATAAGGCGTCATGATATGAACATAATGGTGCGATTTAGAAATAATGTAACTGTAAATGTCTTCTGCGATATCGCATTTGTTGTAAGCATCATCCCCATAAGGGATAATTGCTCCCTGGGGTTCAAAGCGTGGATAGTCAATATTTACAAAATTATTTAACTGAGAAGCAAAATCCTCTGAATTTTTGTTATTTAAATTCCATAAGTGCAGGAACATGCTGGTAAATGTTCTAACGGCAGGACCATTAATTTTAATTGCACTGTCTTTCCAATAATCAAAGCGTTTTTTTGAATAATTCATGTATTCGTCAGTAAGATTTAATCCACCTGTAAAGGCTACGTTTCCATCAACTACTATTATTTTGCGGTGGTCACGGTTGTTAAGTCCTGTATCAAAAATAGGAACAAAAGGCATAAAGATTTTTGCATCAATTCCAACTGACTTAAAAAAATCTATAGTTTTCTTAGAAGAAATAAAAATCGAGCCAATACTGTCGAATAAAATGCGTACCTGAACGCCTTCTTTTGCTTTTTGTTTTAGAATTTCAAATAATTCATCAAAAGCCTGGCCAGGTTCTATGATGAAGAACTCTAAAAAAATAAATTTTTTTGCTTTTTTTAACTCTTCCTTTAACTCAGGAAAAAAAGATTCTCCATTTGGATAGTAAGTTGTGTTGGTAAAAGTGTAAGTCGGATAAGAGCCCATTTTGTTTAGATATAGGGCTATGTCCTGTACTTTTGGGTAAAGTTCAAAGGTTTTTGAGCTTTCGTCGGTTTGGCTTAAAACGGAATTTGTTATTTTTCTTCCATTATTAACTTTCTTTTTAAATGCTAAACCACCCCAGTTGGCTTTTAAAAACCAGTAAGCTGCAATCCCAAATACAGGAAAAACTGCAACCGGTAAAATCCAGGTAATTTTAAACTCGTTTTTTCCGTTTTTATTTACGATATAAATAATAAAGATGATACTTAATGCAATGCTACCACCAAAAAAATATTTTGTGTAAGGCTCAAGTTTTACGCAGAAAAGAACAAACAAAAAGGCCTGCAGGGCAAGCATTGAGAGGATAACAAGAAATCTACTGTAAATAAGTTTTGACCAGATTTTTGATTTACGCTCTTTCATCTGGGCAGATTTTGGCTGCTTTACACTCACAAAAAAGAGTATACAGAGTTTGACGATTTTTGAGAATTAGCTGGGACTATTTGCAGGCTTTTTTGAAGAAGGTTTTATTTGTGATAGCATTAAATTTATTTAAAACTGGTTATATCAAAACTTATAAAAATACACTATTTTATTAATATCACATTACATAAGGTTAATTGCTCATAGTATTAAGGGGTGTTTTATGAAAAAAGAAGGTTTAATTTCAATCGTTTCGGCAGTTTTGTTTTCAATTTTTTTGAGTATTTTTAGTTCCTGCTCTCAGGATACTTTGAATTTGTATTCAATTATTCCTGATGAAGAAACCCAGGCGCTTTGTGATATGTTTACAGAACAGACGGGAATCCCTGTCCGCTTTTTAAGAGCTTCTACCGGGGAACTTGTTAATCGCGTTATTTCTGAAAAAAATAACCCAAAGGCAGATATTCTTTTGGGTGGTGCCCGAAATTATCATATTCAGGCAGATAAAGAAGGTGCTCTCGAGAGTTATTATTCTCCAAATGCGGCAAATGTCCCTGAATATGCCTTGAGCGATGACGGAACCTGGACCGGATTTTGTGTTCTTACCCTTGCAATCGGTATTAACAACGAACGTTTTACAAAGCTTTATGGAGATAGTAATAAGCCTCAAACCTGGGAAGATTTGCTGAATCCTTCCTATAAAGGGGAGCTTGTTTTTACCAATCCGGTTGCTTCTTCTACAGGATATTTATTTTTGCAGAATCAGCTCCAGCGCCTTGGCTGGGATAAGGGCTGGAATTACCTTGTAAAGCTTGCAGATAATGTTGCTCAGTTTCCGGACAGCGGTTCTTCTCCTGCTAAATTTCTTGGTTCCGGCGAATATGCCCTGGGAATCTCTTATGTTCATCTTTTATCGCGATACAAGGCAAACGGTTTTAATCTCGATGTAATTGTTCCTCCGGAATCGGTTGCGGATGTAGATTGTATCGCAATCATGAAGAATACTAAAAAGCTTGAACAGGCTAAAAAGTTTGTAGATTTTATGCTTTCGCCAGAAGCTCAGACTTTGATGTGCTCGATTGATTATACTTTACCTGTAAATCCGGATGCAAAAATCCCTGAGGCAAGTATTCCTCTTTCAGAATTGAAACTCTTTAATTACGATATTCAGGTTGCTGCCTCACAAAAAGATCAGGTTCTTGGTGAGTGGGCCAAAAAGGTTAAATAGAAGTTGAAGTTATTTACATTTGATTCCAGCAGAAACAGCAAATCTCTTATTACGGCCTGGGCTTATGTTGCATTGTTCTTTGTGATGTTCATAATCCTCCCGCTGGGAGGAGCTGTTTCTTCTGTAAAATCAGATGATATAAGATATGTTTTTTCCAATGACATCTGGAAAACTGCACTCATAAATACTTTTATCGAATGTATCTGTTCTACTACACTTTCGGTGGTAATCGGTTATATCTTTGCCTATGCTGTAGAAAAGGGCGGAATACCCTTTAAAAAGTTTTTCAGCGTTATCCCGCTTTTGCACATCATTATGCCGCCATTTGTATGTGGACTTTCCTTTATCTTTCTCTTCGGTCGACAGGGAATAATTACTCACAAGATTTTAGGTCTTGATGTGTCGCTTTACGGGCTTCCGGCACTTGTGATTGCACAGGTTCTGTGCTTTTTTCCAATTGCGTATCTTATTTGCGCAGAAAATCTCCGGGGAATAAACTTAAATCTTGAGAAGGCCGCTTCTGTTATGGGGGCCGGTCGGTTCAAAATCTTTTTTACTGTGACTCTTCCTCTTAGCGTTCCGGCAATTGTTTCTTCGTTTTTGTTTATTGCTGTGGGTGTCATGAGTGATTTTGGAAATCCTTTGATTGTGGGCGGTCGCTTTAGGGTTCTGGCGGTTGAACTATATACTCAGCTTACCGGATGGCTAAAAGTGGGAAGCAGCGTTGTTCTCGGTTTGCTTTTGATGATTCCGAGTCTTGCGCTGTTCTTTTTGCAGGGATGGTTTTCTAAGAAGAATGAAAAAAAGGCTAGTGTTGTCGGGGCAAAAGGGGACTTTTCTAAAAAGGTGGATCAAAATGCCGGCGGGCAAAAAATGCCTTTGGTGACCCGGGTGCTTCTTACGATTTTTGTAGTTTTTGTTTCTTCTATTATATTGCTGCAGGTGGGTTCTCTTGTAGTCGGATCTTTCCAGAAATTGTGGGGAATTGATTCGACCTTTACCCTTAAGCATATTAAAAGCGTCGTAAAATATCTTGGTGAATTAAAGAATTCTGTTTTATTCGCTTTTTTGGGAGCGGTTTTAAGTGTGTCGGTTGCAATTTTTTCTGCTTATATCGTTAACCGCACGGATTTTCCTCTCAGAAAAACTATCGATGTTTTAAGTCAGATTTCTTCTGCCATTCCAGGAAGTTTACTCGGTTTGTCTTTTTCGATTATGGCAAACAAATTGAACTTTGGTTATTCGCCGCTTTTGATTGTTGCGGTTATGGCAACTGCCTTTTTACCATTTGCATACCGTTCTGTTTCTGGGTCCTTTATGCAGATAAGCCGGTCGCTTGATGACGGCTCCCGCTCCCTCGGGGCAAATCAGATTCATACTTTGAATGCAATTCTTCTTCCTGTGTCCCGTGGCGGAATTTTGAGCGCCTTTATCTATAATTTTATCCGCGGGACAGGGACTTTGAGTACCGTAATCTTTCTGGTTTCCTTTGATACGCCTCTTGCTTCTGTCACTCTGATCAACCTGGCAGAACTGGGAGAATGGGGAAAAGCCGCCAGCCTTGCAGTTGTTTTGACACTTTTGATATTTGTGATTCTTTTTGCGGGACTTTTAATCGACCGCATTTTTATAAAATATCGAAAACACTACGGAGCTAAAAATGGCATTTCTTTCTATAAATAATGTTTCTTTTTCTTATGGTTCCAAACAGATTTTAAAGGATTTTTCTCTCGATGTAGAAGAAGGCTCTTTTACAACTTTGCTGGGCTCAAGTGGCTCTGGAAAGACGACCCTGCTCCGTTTGATTAGCGGCTTTTTGGATATGCAGTCGGGATCGATTTATGTAAACGGTAAGTTGATGAACGGGGTGCTTCCAAACAAGCGCAAAATCGGAATGGTTTTTCAGGATTACGCGCTTTTTCCTCATATGACGGTTGAGCAGAACCTTTATTACGGGCTTAAACTCAAAAAGAAGACGAAACATAACAAGGAAGAAAATCGCTCTCTTGTTCTTGAAACAGCAGAAAATCTAGGTTTGACAGATTTACTCGAGAGATTCCCCTGGGAACTGAGTGGCGGACAGCAGCAGCGGGTTGCTCTTGGTCGCGTTCTTGTGCTCAAGCCGGAGCTTTTGCTCATGGATGAGCCTCTTTCTTCTCTTGATAAAAATCTCCGCCTCAAACTCCGCCAGGAGCTAAAAGAAATCCAGAAGTCCCTTAAAATTACGACTTTGTATGTTACACACGACCAGGAAGAAGCTTTTGGACTTTCTGATAAAATTGCCCTCATGAACGAAGGTTCGCTTCTTCAGTCCGGAACCCCTCAGGAGCTTTATTTTAAGCCTAAGAATCAGTACGTTGCCGAGTTTACAGGAAGCGTTAACTACATCGACGGCAAAATCGTCCGCCCGGAATGGATTTTTATTCAAAAGGGGGAAAAAAAAGGCGCTTCAGATTTAAGCGGCACCGTAATCAAAAAAGAATTTTTAGGAAGCATTACCCGCCTCGAAATCCGCTCCGGTGACCAGATTATAAAAGCCGATCAGAACTCAATTTTTACCACTGAAATCCAACCCGGCGACCAGGTAGAAGTTTTTATTAAGCACGGTGAGGGGTTGTAATAGCCTTATTTTGAGTTATTTAAGGTTACACTTAAATTGTCGCGAAGGAGCAGAGCGGTGAGTAAAAACATTCTGTTTGTGGAAGTCGCGTGAGCGACTGATTATATAATCCATGCCACAAACAGCATGTAGTGCGCTAGCGCACGGTTTTAATTCATCGAAATGCGACTGGAAGACAATTTGTGTGAAGAATGAATAAACTCAAAATAAGGCTAATTATAAAAATTTATTCCATATTTTGTTTTACAACTTCAAAATTTGACCGTAAAATTAAATAGGGAGCATTGTAATGAAAAAAGTATTATTTAGTATTTTTGCTTTAATTTTGACTGGATGTACATTTTTTTCCTGTTTTACTGATGTTGGATTAGGAACAATTGATACAGAAGCACCTGTTATTTCTATTACTAAATTATCTAGTGGAGAATCAGAATTAAATTCTTTTGAAGGTGGAATTTACTGTAAAAGGAATGTTGTTTTTTCTGGGACCGCTACAGATAACAGACAAGTTACCCGAGTATATGCCGAATTGCGCTGGGGAGGCCAAGAATCCTTTACCTCAATAGGAAATGCTGCAGTTCAGGGTACTGACTGGACTTTTGATTATAATTTTGAAGCTGAGGGTGCCTGCTACATTCGTTTTGTTGCAGAAGATAATGCCCGCAATACCTCAACCAAGAGCGTAAAGACCATAACACTCTTTGTCGATGAGACAGCCCCAGTTGCAAATGCATGGTATATCGATCGAGAGCTAAATGGGATACAATATAATCTTAAAGAAAAAGACTTTTTGGAAAGTCTGGATTTAACTTTACCAGAAAACAAAGATGCTGCTCAAAATGTTAGTTTTACGCTTTGTGCAAATGCAAGTGATACTTTTGGCGTAAGTTCTGTAACACTAAAAATTAAAGATGAAAATGGGGATGTTGTTGCAGAAATTGAAAATTCAAATCCAAATAATATCTATGCTCCAAAATTTAAGGTTACTCATGATATTCTGGTTAATGGAAAGTCGTCGCTGGCAAGTGGAAAGCATTACCTGCAGATTTGTTATGATGCAGAAGATATCGTTGAATTTCCTGCATCAAATACAGTAGAAGATGCAGAAGTAAGTGCAGGATGGTTTATCTGGTGGCCAGAAAATGATGTACCGCAGATCACCAATTCAGAAATCTACACAAACTCAGAAGATAATGATTTGGCACTAAATGCTCATGTAAAAGATTTGCTGTGCTTTACTTTCTTTGACGATGATGAACTTAATGAAGGATATTTTGCACTTTTGACAAGTGCAGAAAAACAAGCATTCACTTCTACCTGGAATGAAATTAAAGAGAATCCGGAACTGATAATTCAAGCAGTTAAAGCTGATGCTATCAACGGAGAAGAGACAGATGATGACGCAAGAAATGATCGAGCCTGTCATTTTGTTTCAAATGGAGAACGAGATAAGAATATTGTATTAAAAGCAGCAACGGAAGCTCAAACTATGCAGTTTGTAGCAATAGGATGGGATAATACAACTGCTAAAAGAATAGTTACAAAAGAAGTTTCAGTGAGAGTTACAGATGAAAATACTCCAATTTTGTTAATAGCGTCTCCAAAAAACAACTCTATCCCTACTTTTAATGAGGGAGAAGATACAACAACAGTAACTGGTCAAAGTTTTGACTCAACAGGTTGTACTTACCTGGAATTTGTATGGATTCCAAACAGTTTACAAAATGGATACCAAATGGCGAAAGACTGGCTTGATTCTTTAACAACAGAAGAAGCTCATGAATCGCTCTTAAAGGCAAGCAACAACCTGACTGTAAAAGACGGATTAAAGCTTTGGGCTGTAGAACTTTCAGAAAAAGTTAGTCAAAATAGTTTTTATACACAAAATTATTCATTTGATTTGGACTTATTAGAAGATTTTGTATATGGAAATAATAACGAAAAAGCTGAGTCTAAAAAATTTTTAATCAAACTTACTCGTAAAGACGGAAATTATATTTATCAGGATTATACTTTAGAGCCGGATGATTTACCTCCAACAATTGTTGGTGTAACACCTTCTGTAGATATGCAGATTGTTCAAAATGACAAGGATCTTACATTAAAGTTCTATGCAGAAAAAGAATCCGGACTAAGAATTGATACATCAAAATATAAAATTACTTGTATCACGAGTGAGACCGAAGAAGGGCAAGAAGTAAGTAAAGAACAGCCGGTTGATGGTTCATATAACGATACAACTGGTTATTATGAAGCAGAAGTTACAAAAGAAACTCTTACTGACTTAAATGCCAATGCAAAAATACCTAAATATCGTTTTTATGCAGAAGATATTTTTGGTAATTCAAATTATGTAGAATATTCATTAGTAATCAGTGATTTGCCAAACTTAAAAAGCATTTCTGCAACAACTTCAGGTAACTGTAAGTTGGGTGATAAAATTGATATCGTAGCAACTTTCTCTAAGATTGTTGGTGTTAGTGGATCTCCTTATATAAAGCTTAAAGGTATAAAAAATGAAGATTTAGGAATTACAGAAGACGATATTGTAAAGGCTTATTATGCAGGTAGTGAAAATGGAGGTTCGGGAACTACTTCTATTCACTTTACTTACACGGTACAGGCTGGTGATAGTTCTGACGGATTAAAGTTGTATGATTCACGACCTATTGAAGACAATAATTCCAATTCTTTTATTGATGAAAAGGTCAGTATTAATGAATTATCGACCGCAGAAGATTCTGATTGCAAAAATTTGTTTGATGCAAAAGAAATAACCATTGATGGTATTATTCCAACAATCAAGAATATTGCATTTACAGGAACTGGTCCTACTTATGATGAGATTACCTACTTAAATGAAGGTACAACTATTACTGCAGTTTTAACCCTTTCTGAAAAAGTATTGGTTGGTTCTCCAAGTCCGGAATTGATTCTTTATGTTAGGGGGGATGCAAGTAAAACTGTTACTCTGCCATTTACAAATCTTTCCAGCACAAGTTCTAATACAAAAATTACATTTAGTAAAACTGTAGAGGCTGGCGATAACAACGGTTTGCTTTATTACGATAAACAGGCCTGGTTAAACAATTACAGCTCTATTTATGATTTATATGGCAACTCAATTACTAATAGCAGTACACAGGAAGTAGCTTCTTCTAATTTATATATTGATACGGTTGTTCCAAAAACTCCAGTTGTTGCAGCAGTTAATTCAGATGGAGAAACCATTGATTCTTTTGAGACTATAAGTGATGCAAAATATAAGAATTACGTAAATGTCATCCTAACTAAGGCTGAAACTGATAGTTCTATTAAGTGGCTGCAATATTCGATAGATGGTGGTAGTACATGGCTTCCTGATGGGGCAAGTGCAGAAGGAGTTGCTCAAAAAATTACTTCTTCTGGTTCCTTTACATATAGAGCAATAGATAAGGCAGGTAATATAAGTTCAATTCCAGAATCAATATATCTTGATATAGAAAGTACTTTCCCTAAATTTGAAGTTGAATGTATAAATCCTGATGGAAATTATAAACTTGGTGATGTTTTGACCCTCAGAGTAAGTTTTGAGCGTGATGTAAGTGTAGCTAGTGGAGCGGGCGCTTACATAACTGTAAATGGCAAGAAAGCAAATTTGTCTAGTAGCACGGCTCAGTCACAAGTAGATTCTGTCGATTTCAAGTACATTGTTTCTTCAGGAGATGATTTTACTTTGAGTATTGCAAAAGCGGCTGTAGTTTTAACTGGTATTTCAGATATGTATGGTATTACTCAGGGTTCTAAAACTTTGGAAACTGCATACACAAGAAGTGGTATTAAATGTGATGGAATAGTTCCAACTGTAAGTAGTATGGTACCTGGCGGAGAAACGAGCAGCGGAAGTAATGTTTATGAAAGCGCAAATGTAATTACACTAACATTTAGTGAGCCGGTCCTAAAAGGCAGTGGAAATATAACATTGAGAAGAGCCGGAACCTGGGCTATTCCACCTGTTTTGAGTGTAAGTGATTTTAATAAGATATGTGGCGCAATTACGAGTGAACAGAAAAATACTTTAAGTCTTCAGGAAAATGGAACAGATATGGAGGATTCTGAGTGGGTTGCTTATAATGGAAGCTATTCATCTAGTACATATGAAAACAAATATTATCATGGAACTGGACAGTATGTAGGTCCTTACAAAGTTATGTCTCAGGGTATAAATGATGATGGTACTCCGGATACAACAACAAAGTATGTCCTCGATTTTGATATGGATATCTGGGATACAGATACCGCTCATTATTTTGGAAAGACCTTTACCAGCAGTACTCAGACTAGTCCAACAACATTAAATGCTTCAAACGCTACAAAAATTACTGTTGGTGATATTCGTTCTGTTCTAGAGAGTGCTCACTATCACGAACGCATTTTAGATGCATCTGCATCGGCGGTAAAAATTAGTGATGATGGTAAAACTGTAACGATTACATTCCCTGCGGGGCTTTGCGATACAAGTGCTAGTTTACCTGATGGCATTGAATGGGAGCTTTTAATAGATAGTGGCTGTTTTATGGACGAGTGTGGTAACGAATAT
The DNA here is from genome assembly GCA_902797305.1 of uncultured Spirochaetaceae bacterium. Lineage (GTDB taxonomy): Bacteria > Spirochaetota > Spirochaetia > Treponematales > Treponemataceae > Treponema_D. Next base: position 66,393 of record CADBSK010000150.1, read on the forward strand.
GTAGCAACAAGTTCAAAAGCTGTATCAACTTCTAATGGAAAACCAACATTCTTAAGTAGTGGAGTACAGACTCCTGTAATTCGTGTGAACCGTTACAGTTATGGACTTGGTATTAAACAAAGTACAAGTACTGGTGGAACAAGTTCTGTTACTGGTGTGTCTACGGCACCTACAGGTTATGTACGAACTCGCATTGACTGTCAGACACCTAATGTAACAATAAAATATGGTATTTCGGGAAATGATGTTTCAAATACAATTCTTACATCTGGACCTGATGGAAGAAGTTGTTCATATAAATTTGCTACTGCTACTAATACAACAACATCTAGTTTGGCTGGCATAACATTAAATACTGAATATACTTCTGTTTTTGCATGCGGAAATGGAAAATATGATACTGCATACAGAGGTTATGTTGTTGCCCAGGCGACAGATACAAATGATGTTACTTCAGACAAATCTTATGAAGGAATCTTCCAGAGCGTAGTAAAATATGATTTTAGCACTTGGGGTAGTAAACCAAGTTATATTTCTATTCGCGGAACAACAGGCTGGTCTGGTGAACCAAGTATTTCGCCATTCCCATTACGTGATGCCCAGGTTGGTTCTCCGTATATACGAATTTGCTATAATTCAGGTAACACATATCATTATTGGGTTAGCTATGAGGTTTTAACAGATGCCTCTTTCTCTGGCTATGCAAATGGTTATAGCAATAACTATTTTAGTAGTTGGGGTTATTTGTACACAGGTGGTTATTCTGTTATGAGCGGTATTAAGTTGGACTAATTGGAGAAACATATGAAAAAGTATATGCATAAAATAAAAGAATTATCAGGCTTTACCTTAGGTCTTTTTAGTTTGTTGTTTACTTCTTGTATAGATGTAGGTTTAGGTTCTGCGATTGATCTTACACCTCCTACTGTAAGTATTAGCAGCCATAAGGACAATGAAGTAGTTCCTAATGCATTTACTCTTAGCGGTAGTGCCTTTGATAATCGTGAGCTTGCAAGTATTACAATTAGCTGTGAATCTCATAATTTATATTATCGAGTATATCCTGGCGAAAACTGGTATAAAAAGAATACTTCTACTCAAGACGAATGGGTACTTGTAGAAAACTCTGAAGGTTCCTGTGTTCAAGACGAAAAGAAAAACTGGAACTGGTCAATTTTTATTCGCATGAGTGAAGGTGACGATAATAGTTCTAGTGCAAATTTCAATTTAAATGCGTCAGTAACTGATAAACTAAATAATTCTGGTAAAGAAAGTACTGTTGAATGTTCCCTTTTGTTAGATAATGAGAACCCTTCTGTTACAATTTATAAACCTGAACTTTTAGTTGGTTCATATGATGCGATAGAAACTGAAACTAGTACTTATTCTCTGAGAGATGGAAATATAATTTCAAAATTGTTTAATGGAGATATTACTTTAATCGGTAGGCAGAGTGGCTCAATTTCATTTAAGGAATTAAGAATAGATTTTGACGATGGTAAACTTACATCCGGTACTCGCAAAGTTACAGGTGATGCAGACCCTCAGTCTAGTGTTGATGAACTGGCGGAAACAGTCCAGTTTGACGAAGATGAACCTACAGTTTATTTTTCTAAAACCTTAAAAGCAGGAACAGATAATATTACAGATTTGCGTAACTGGGAGCTTACTGTTGCTCAGAGTGATTGGGTAGATGCTGTCAGCAAAAATACTGACCTATATGAATTGGGAGAAGAAACAGGTAGTGGAAAACTGATTCGTATTGTGACAACTACTTTGAGTGATTCTCTTGCCTGGGAGCGACAGATTATCGGTTGGTTTGTATGGTGGCCGGAAGCTGATAAACCTTGGATTACATTATATTCAGGAGATGATGAGGATAATGGGGAAGATACATATCAGATTTATCCAGCCTCTAATTTTTCTGGAATTGTACAAGATGATGATGGTATTGCGTCTTTAACGTATAAACTGGAAAAATATAATTCAGCTCATAATTGGGAAGAATATACAGAAGAACAAGAAATTACACTTTCTGATGAAAATTCAACTTATTCTGCTTTTTCTATTAAGACTCCAAGCGAAAATGGTAAATATCGTATCATCTTAAAGGGAACTGATGTAAACGGTGTAACTGTTACTAGAGAAAAATATTTTACAACGCTTGATGTAACTCCTCCTAAGATTAATCTTGAAACCCCTGAAAACAACAGTTCTGTGCTTTTGGATCAAGATGGAAATATTACGTTTAAAGGAGTAGTTTCTGATGATGGTACGGTAAATTCATTAAGTTTGATTTATCTAAATCCGATTGCAAATGAAGATGCATCTAATATTATCAGATATATGAGTGGTAATGAGCTTGAATGGGATAGAGCTACTTTTGATGGGGTTGAATCCAGTGATTATTCATTTACAAATGGACTTGCAACAGTAACCTACAAAAATAGCTTATACAAAATTGAATTATCCTACGAAGGTTATGATTCTGATACAAAAAATAATTATTACTCATTTGAAAAGACATTTAATATTTTTACAGATTTGGGAATTAATCCGGAAACAAAGCCGTTATTAACTCAGTATTTTGTTTTACGAGCTGTTGATGATGGAAACACAAAAACTGTAAATCAGATTGTATTAAACGGTGATAAAGAAATTCCAGTTATTGAAGTAAAGACAATTCAGCAATTTGCAAGTGACGATACTCCAAAGATAGAAGAGTTTGACTTTACCACAAATTCTAGCGTCCCAACTTTTGATGTGGTAGACAATGATGATTATGCAATTTTAACAGGTACCTGGTACGATAATTCTGTTGTTGCGTGGGACAATGATAAATCAAAATTATCTCCTCTTTCTATAACATGGGTAACCAGTTCTTGTGAAATTATTGAAGAAAACTTGAATGATGACGGATCTTGGTCATGGAAAGCTAAACTCACGAATCTTCCTAAATCCAGCCGTAGCCTTACGGTATGCCTTACAGATCTTGCAAATAATACCAGAACGGTAACTAAATCAATATTTGTAGAAACAGCATCTAAAGGAATTGTAAGTATTGGCGCCATAAGTGATGATGGTTCATACAATGCAGGAAAGACAATTAAAATTGCGGTTTATTTTAGAAAAAACACAAAAGTAGATTGTACAAGTGGAACTCCTACACTCATCCTTAATAATGGAGCTTATGCAACTTATACAACAGGAGGAGAAGAAGTTTCTCCTTCCAGTGTTCATGTATTTGAATATACTGTTTCGGAATCTGACGAAGATACAGATGGTAACCTAGATGTTGTTTCTTTAAGTGTAAATGGCGCAGTATATAAAGATGTTAGTACGGGAACAAATTTGGATGCTTCAAATTTGTCTTTACCAACAGAAGACGAGAAAAAACTTGGAACTAGTCGAAATATTAAGGTTGATAAAACCTCTCCATTAGTAGAAAGAGCAAGAGTTATTAGTACAAGTGGTTATTACAATGCAGGTAAAAATATATCTATAGTACTTTCATTTAATGAGAATGTAACAATAGCCGGGGCAGAAAATCTTGGTCTTGAGTTTGAAAATATTTCTTCTCCAACTATTACATCAGAATCAAGTGGTTCTAATGTTATTATGACTTATACAGTTGGAGCTGGTGAAAATACAAACTTATTAAAAATTTCATCTATAACAGGTACAGAAAGTGTTACTGTAAAAGATGAAGCAGGAAATATTTTAACAGACTGGAATGTTGCTTCTGACTTAAATACAGATATAGTTATTGATACCACTGTTCCCGTTGCCCCTACAATTAGTGGAGCCTGGGGTAGCCAAAAATTAATAAGTTCAGGAACAAGTTTTACAATTACAGGAACTGAAAATGATGCAACTGTTGAATATAGCATTGATAATGGTAATAACTGGCTTAAGTATTCATCAAGCGTAAGTCTTAAGAATAGCGGAACTTATTTTGTTAAGGCCCGTCAAACTGATGTTGCGGGTAATGTTTCGCCGGTTGCGTCTTCAAATTCTATAACTATAGAAAAAGGAGAATTCTTAAATAAAATTACAGCTAGTACAGCAAGTGGAACTTACAGTAAGGGTAAATCAATAGTTGGTAAACTTGTGTTCCGTAAAGATATAACTTTGCCATCAGGTGCCTATGTAACCTTGAATGCTCTAAATGAAAGTGGAGTTGCTTATACATGCCTTCTTACAAAGGCTGGTTCTAGCACTATTACAGGTGGTTGTGATTATACCTTTACTTATAATGTAGTCGAGGGTGACTATATTCCAGGTGAAGCCGCTTTGGATGTGACAGGATGGTCTTTTGACAGCGTTACTTACAGTACAGGAATTGAAGAAGTTGGAGACTTAACATATTCTTTAGTATACAGTTCTGCTGTAACAAGCGATAATGGAAAAGCTCTTGCAGATAATAAAGTTATCAAAATCTTAACAGGAGTTCCTTCTATTGATAGTGTTTCTTTGTCAGGGACAGCGTTAACGATTACGTTTGACAGAGCAGTTTCTAAAGGTACAGGAACAATTTCGTTAGCTTTGAACGGAGATTCATATTCTGATTCTTATATTGCTCCAGCTGTGCTTGCCGTAAGTGATTATTCTTCTGCATTTGCTGATTATTATACAGCAGGGCTGAATGGTGCGACTTTAAACAGTGATAGTACCTTAACTAATGATACAACAACAAAATATGTATTGAATTTTGCTATAGAGCCTACAAATTCAACTTTGATAGACCTGTTTAAGACAGAAGGCAGAAATAAATTAGAAATTCCGATTGTTGCAAATAGTGTTGCTGTTAATGATAAGGTTGTAACTGTTAATTTGGGTACTACATATGAAATTCCTATTCTAGGTGCTAAATATAAAATTACAGTTCCAGCAGGTGCTTTTAGCGATATAGTACAAAATAAAAATGCTGAATATGTTGCCAGTGTAACAAGTAGTGGGGTAGAAGCTCCTGTAATTCGTGTTAACAAAGGTAGTCAAACTATTACACCTGGAACAAGTCCAAATTATACTACAGGTTCTAGTGTAACTATGCCGGCAACAGCCAGCGTACGTATTGATTGTCAGACTCCTGGTGCAACTATAAAATATGGAAAGGAAGAAACAACTCCGTCTGCCGTTTATGTGATAAATTCAAATCAGGTATATAACACTGTAACAGCAGGAGCAACTGTTCCTTCTGCAAGTATAAGTTATACTTCTTCATTTACTTTGGGTAGTGCGATTAGTTCGTATGATGGAGCAACAGGATTAAAAATTGCTATTACAGCAACCTCTACAAAAGGTACTGCAACTGCTACTTCATACGAATATGCAACCCGTACTGTATTAAAATTGAATATTACTGGTAACTACAATACCTGGAACGGGGATTATAGTACAACTTCTGCTATTACGGAAAACGGCAGTGCTTTAACATTTGGAAAGCTTAAAGTTTGGGTTGTAGGTGGAACATCGACATCAGGAGGTAATTCTATCGATCCATTCCCTCTGTCTTGGAGTGATAGCAGTAATTTTAAATTGATGAAGAGTGACACAGGATTCACTAGTTCAGGTATGAAATCCGAGTGGTACTGGGTTAGCTGGGATATTACAACAAAAACATATCATGGATTTGTTATTGGTGATGTTCCTAGTGATGCTGCAATAGAAGGACCTTCTCAATGGTATTCAGCAGAGGGTGGCTGGGACCCTCAAAAAATGAATTATCCTTTGTATCCGGGAGAAACCTTGATAATGTGTGTATCTGGTAGTGTTACTTATACTAATGGTAATTTCCATTGGGTATTGAAGAATCACGCAACAAGATAATGAACTGCCCCCATTTTTTTAGACAGTTATTACGCACATTTTAGGTCATGTTAAGTAAACAGTCATTCTTTCTAATTTTTTCAATACTTTTCTATTGTGCAGCATTCCTGATGTATGTCGTAGATCCATTTTTACTTATGGATAAATCGAATATAGAGTTATTTGAGCCAAATATACTTTGCTGTATTTTTACGATGTTTTCCTTTTTCTTTTTGTTTAGGAGATTTCAGGTAAAAAAAAGGATAAAATTTACATACTTCATTCTTTTTTTTATGACATACATTGCTTTAGTTTTAGGAAATAATAATGTATTTGATTTTGTAGTAAAAGAATTAATCAAATATTATGAGAATAATAATATGACAGAATCATATCAATATGAACAATTGTGGATTATATGGGCAAATGATTTATCAAGAAATTTAATGTATTTATTTGCTGTGTTCTATAGCCTTTTAACTACACTGATTTATTTTATAATTTCTAAAATTTTTAGAAAAAAGAAAGGAAAAGAATAGAGATTCAATGAAAATCAAAGAAAATTATGTCCGCAAATGAGACATGAAATGGGGCTCAAAAATGAAAACTAGATAATTTGTGTATTAATTTAGTTGTTATGATATAATAAATGCGGGGGTATTTTATGCCATGTATATCTAGTTTTTATGGGCTTTTGATTTATATGTATGGTGATGACCATAATCCGCCTCACTTCCATGTGAATTATGGAGGAACGTGGTCTGTCATTGATTTTGATGGTAACATAATTGAAGGTGAACTTCCTTCATCTAAGTTAAAGCTTGTGAGTGCATGGGCAGAAATCCATAGGGATGAGCTTATTGCGAACTGGGAACTTGCAAAAAATAAGGAAACCCTTGTAAAAATTTTACCTTTGCAATAAGGGGTATAGGTTATGAGTGCATATTGGACAGTTAAAAATGTAGAATCTCTCAAAGATTATAAAATCTTACTTACTTTTGAAAAAGGGATTAAGAAGATTTTTGATATGAAGCCGTATCTAAAATATCCGATGTATAAACCTCTTGAAGATATTTCCCTTTTTAATATGGCTCATACAAATGGTGAAACCGTTATTTGGACAGACGACATAGATATTGCACCAGAAACCCTTTTCGAGAAAGGAATTTCTTTTGATGATTGATAATTGAAAAGAGTTTGATCTACAAACTTTGTAATGATTGGCATAAACTTCTTGTTTGTATTCTGCCAAAACCTTTGCTCTCAAGTCAATCGGATAAGGAATTGTAACTCCCATTTTCTAACCTCCAAAAAGTGTCTAACTTTTTAGGGTCAGTTCATAATGCAAACAGGGGGCAGGCCTTTTTCCTCTTCCCCTTGTTTAAATCCAGCGCAGATGATATTTTTTTATTATGAAAGAAAAATCTGCAAAGAATAAGACTATTGATTTGACGGTTGAAGAAGGTCAGAACTATCTTGAAAAATGCATCAACGCAGAATCGCTGGAGGACTTGTCGTTCAATCTGGATAATATTCAGAATAAGGTCCTTCTGGGAAATACTCTTGAGTTGATGAAAAAACTTCCCCGTGCCTTTGCAGATTTGATTATTGCTGACCCGCCGTACAACATTCAAAAGGATTTTGGCGGATACAATTTTAAGGCGATGGATTATGAGGCTTACGAAAAGTATACCGAAGAATGGGTAAGCCTTATAGAGCCACTTTTAAAGCCAAATGGAACACTTTATGTTTGCTGTGACTGGAAAAGCTCCAGTGCAATAGAACGGGTTTTGTCCCGTCATTTTTATATTCAGAACCGCATAACCTGGCAGCGTGAAAAAGGTCGTGGCGCAAAACAAAACTGGAAAAACGCCATGGAAGATATCTGGTTTTGTACAAAGAGCGATACATACACCTTTAACATTGAACAAGTTAAACAACGCCGTCGTGTAGTTGCTCCCTATAAGGTTGAAGGCGAACCAAAAGACTGGGAAGAAACTAAAGATGGAAAATTCAGAAATACATATCCTTCTAACTTTTGGGATGATATTTCAATTCCGTACTGGTCTATGGCAGAAAATACGGCGCACCCGACACAAAAGCCAGAAAAACTCCTTGCAAAACTCATTCTTGCAAGCAGTAATCCTGGTCAAATAGTTTTTGATCCTTTTTTAGGAAGCGGTTCAACCGCTGTTACAGCAAAAAAACTTGGGCGAAATTTTTGCGGAATAGAGATGAATCCTCAGTATTGTGTCTGGGCTCAAAAGCGCCTGGAAATGGCCGAAAACGACAACACCATCCAAGGCTACTCGGATGGTGTCTTCTGGGAACGCAACACCAGCAATTTACAGAAAGGATTAAAAATCGGTGAATCTGTTAAAAGTGCCGCGAAGGAGTGAACGGTGATTAAAAACATTCTGATTGTGGCGGTCGCAAATGCGACCTTTTAATAATCCATGCCACAATCAGCATGTAGTGCGCGAGCGCACGGTTTTAACTCACCGAGATGCGACTGGAAGGCACTTTTAAATAAAGTTACAGTTTTTAGTCCTTTCCATTCCAACAATAAGTACAGAGTTTAGCGTGATCTAAACCTGTTGAATTAAGCATATCGTCTAAGCGGTGGAATCTTAAAGTTGTAAAGTGGAGCTGCTTGCGGATTTCTTCCTGCATTTTTGCGTATTCAGGGGTGTCTGGATCGCAATATTTTGCAAGGACCTCCTGACTTACATTGTCGCCTTCAAACTGGCGTACAACACGGCGTGCTATTAAGTCCATTTCGCTCTTTGAACGGCTAAAGTTCAAATATTTACATCCAAACATAATTGGAGGACATGCAGGTCGTACATGTACTTCTTTTGCACCTGATTCGTATAAGAATTCAGTTGTTTCCCGTAACTGAGTTCCTCGAACGATTGAATCGTCTATAAGCAAAATACTCTTGTCTTTAATCAGCTGTGGAACAGGAATCAACTTCATGTGAGCGATTAAGTTTCTCTGTTCCTGGTTTGTTGGCATAAATGAACGAGGCCAGGTTGGAGTGTATTTAATAAATGGGCGTGTAAAAGGAATACCTGCTTCGTTTGCATATCCCACAGCATGTGCAGTTCCCGAGTCAGGAACACCAGCTGCGCAGTCAGGATGAATATTGTCGTCTTTATCCCGTTTTGCAAGGAATTTTCCGCAGTTGTAGCGCATAGCCTCAACGTTAACACCTTCGTAGCAGGCAGTTGGATAACCATAGTAAATCCAGAGGAAGGTACAAATCTTCATTTCTTTTCCTGGCTGCTGTAAAACCTTATATCCATCATGAGTAACAAATACAATTTCGTTTGGTCCTAATTCGTGTTCGTCTTTATATCCAAGGTTTAGATAGGCAAAACTTTCGAATGAGAGACAGTGAGCGCCTTCTTTTTTTCCAATCTGTAAAGGTGTGCGTCCCATTTTATCGCGGGCGCCATAAATTCCTTCTGGAGTTGCAATTAAAAGAGTCATTGACCCCTTTATCTTTGACTGAATATACTGAATTCCACTTACAAAGTCTTTTTGAGTATTCAAAAGGGCAAGAATAAGCTCGGTCTGATTGATTTCGTCTCCAGAAATATCCTGAAAGGCTTTTCCTGCATCAAGAATTTCTTTGATAAGCTCGTCTTTGTTTGTAACAACACCAACGGTTGTGATTGCAAAAGTTCCTAAGTGAGAACGAGCAAGTAAAGGCTGAGGTTCGTAATCAGAAATACAACCAATACCAACAGTTCCTTTCATTCCTGGAAGGTCATTTTCAAATTTTGTTCTAAACGGAGAATTTTGAATATTATGAATGGCACGCTTAAAGCCGTTGTCCTTATTGTAAACTGCAAGACCACCTCTTCTTGTTCCTAAATGCGAATGATAATCAGTCCCAAAAAACAAATCCAAAGAACAATCGTCTTTGGCTGCTACTCCAAAAATTCCGCCCATATATACCTCTAAGTTCGATTAACTTGTATTTTACTATTATACAGAATTTGTTATAGTATGAATATGAGTAAATTGAGAGAATTATTGGGAAACCAATTTTTATATTTGGATGGCGGAAGCGGTTCTATTTTACAAGGCTGGGGATTAAAGCCGGGGGAATTACCAGAGACATGGAATTATAAAAATCCCGAAAAAATTGTAGACCTCGGTTACAATTACTTTGCAGCCGGCTCCAATATCATATATACAAATACCTTTGGTGCATATAAAACAAAGTTTGGACTTGATTTAAAGAAGATTGTGCACGGTGCTGTTGATTGTGCTCAAAAAGCTCGGGAAAAATGGCTTTCTGAATGTAAAAAAAATGGCTGCCAGGCTCAGGATTGTTTTATTGCTCTCGATATCGGACCCTGCGGAAAGCTTTTAAAGCCCATGGGAGACCTTGATTTTGAAGATGCAGTAGATATTTTCCGTTCTACAATTGATCTTGGTCTTGAGTGCCCGGTAGATGCAATTGTTATCGAAACAATGAACGATGCTTATGAAACAAAGGCAGCCGTTCTTGCGGCAAAAGAAGCCCGTGAAGCTTGTGGAAAAGATATTCCTATTCTCGTAACAAATGTTTATGACTTGCAGTGCCATCTTTTAACAGGTGCAAATCCAGAAGCTATGGTTGCAATTCTTGAAGGCCTTGGAGTCGATGCTCTCGGTCTTAACTGTTCTCTAGGGCCAAAAGAAATGATGGAACCCGTTCGCCGTCTTGTTGAGGCCAGCAGTATTCCTGTAATTGTTAAGCCTAACGCAGGGCTTCCTCGTGATGTAGATGGAAAGACTGTATTTGATGTTGGTCCTGTTGATTTTGCAAATGCGATGAAAGAAATTGCAAATCTTGGAGCCTGCATTCTTGGTGGCTGCTGTGGAACGACTCCTGAGCACATCAGAGAACTGAAAAAAGCTGTAAATGGGGATAAACTTGTTGTTCCACCGTATAAGAGTATCAGCTATAAGAACAAAACGATTGTAGCAAGTTATACACATACAGTTCAGATTGGTGGCGGGGCTGTTCCTGTTTTAATTGGTGAACGAATTAATCCTACGGGTAAAAAGAAGTTCAAGGAAGCTCTGCGCAATAAGGATATTCCGTATATTATTCACCAGGGATTGGATCAGGAAGCCGCAGGAGCTCATGTTCTTGACGTAAATGTAGGTCTCCCTGAGATTGATGAAAAAGAAATGATGGTCAAAGTAATGACCGAATTACAGGGTGTTACAAATCTTCCTTTACAGTTAGATACAAGCAGCCCTGAAGTTATGGAAGCTGCTCTTCGCCGATACAACGGAAAAGCCCTTGTAAACAGTGTAAACGGCAAGCAGCACATTATGGATGAGGTTTTTCCTCTTGTAAAAAAGTACGGTGGAGTTGTAGTAGGTCTTACAATCGACGAAAATGGAATTCCTGAAACAACTGAAGGTCGTGTTGCAATTGCAAAAAAGATTTACGAAAACGCTGCAAAGTGGGGAATTCCAAAGAAAGATGTAATTATCGACAGTTTAACTATGGCTGTTAGTTCTGATATAAATGCCGCAAAAGCAACTCTAGAAACAATTAAAATTGTTAAAGACGAACTTGGCGGTTCAAGTGTACTTGGGGTTTCAAACATAAGTTTTGGACTTCCGAACCGTGCATTTGTTACAAGTACTTTCTTTACCCTTGCAATGCACAATGGTCTTGGCGCTGCAATTATGAATCCTCTTGAAAATGAGATGATGAAAGCCTGGTACTGTTATGTTCTCTTGAATGCACAGGATAAGGACTGCTTAAACTATCTTGAGTTTAGTCAGAAATATGATGAAAAAAAGCAGGCCGATGAGCAGAAAACAGCTTTGGCCGGAGTTCAGGGTGCAATCAACGCAATTTACGGGGCATTTCCCAGCTCTGGGCAGGTAAATCCTGCCCTTGCAGGATTAAAGGGAGCTGCTGGTGGCCCTTCGACGAGGTTCAGGGACCACTCAGGGACCGCAGGTACGGTGATTGGTACGGCAGGGGCGGTGATTGGTAAGGGAGCCGCGGTGATTGAGCCTGTCGAAATCACCTCGGCTGGAGCTGGCACAACCGTGGGAGCAGGTGCCTCTTCCGCTTCCAGTGCCTCCACAGAGCCTCAGCCAGGTACCCTCCAGCATGCCGTAATTCACGGATTAAAAGATGACGCTGCAAAATACACAGAGCAATTTCTTTCCAACGGAATGCAGGCAGTAGAAATCATAGACCAGCACTTGATTCCTGGGCTTGATTATGTCGGAAAGCGTTTTGAACAGAAAAAAATGTATCTTCCTCAGCTATTGATGGCCGCAGATGCTGCAAAAAGTGCTTTTGCAGTTATAAAAGATTATCTTGAAAAAACAGGCCAGAAAGGGGAACCAAAAGGAACTTGTATTGTAGCAACAGTTCATGGAGATATTCATGATATCGGAAAGAACATTGTGAAGGTACTTCTTGAAAACTACGACTTTAATGTAATAGACCTTGGAAAAGATGTCCCTCCAGAAGTTGTAGTTGAAGCCTGTAAAAAAGACCATGTGGAAATGGTGGGCTTGAGCGCTTTGATGACAACTACAGTTCCGGCAATGAAAGCAACCATCGAACTTTTACGAAAAGAATGTCCGTGGGCTAAGTGTTGTGTAGGCGGTGCTGTTATGACTCAGGAATATGCAGACAGTATAGGTGCTGACTTCTACGGAAAAGACGCGATGGACACAGTAAAATTTGCCCAAAGACTTTTTGGTGTTGTAAAATAGATAGTCGACGGAAATCAACGTTGCAGGAGGAATCATGCTTAACAAACTGATAGAATTATTGAGAGCATTGAATGCAAATTCAAAACCTAGTCAAATTGCTTCTTCTTTTTGTATAGGCTTATTGCTTGGGTTCATGCCAAAAACTAATTTGTTGTGGTACATGCTTGTAGTATTTTTTGCATTTATAAGAATAAATAAAGCAGGCTACTGGATTTTTATGCTCCTTGGTTCATTATTAGGACACTTGCTGGATCCGATTTTTGATGTTTTAGGTTATTCGGTTCTTACATTTAAGCCCCTTGAGGCATTTTTTAGCTGGTGGATGCAGGTTCCGTTCCTTGCCTTTACAAAATTGAATAATTCCATTGTTTGTGGCTCTCTTGTTTTTGGAATTTTAGCATTTATTCCTCTGTTTTTATTCTGGTTTGGATTTGTGAAGGTATGGCGAAAATGGATTGAACCAGCCTTTAATAATTCAAAGGTTCTTAAGACAATTTATCAGATTCCGTTAATAGCAAAAATTGCAGGACAAATTAAATAAGGGGGAGTCAAATGGCAAAAAAAGAAGTTAAAGAAATTAAAGTAGTTCCTGCAAAGAAGCTTCCTTCTTTGTTTAAGAAAGAGTATACACAGGATAAATTTGAAAAGAAGATTCTGAATAAAATATATATTGAACAGGACAAAAAACTTGTTCAGGGAATTTTTACCCCTGCAACTAATCAAAAGGGACAGCAGGTTTATAAGGTCGACTTAACAGGCACATTAGCTGCACAAGATGTTAACCGATGTACACAGATTGCAAAGCAAATAAACGCACAGAAGGGCGGTGTAAAGATTGTCCCATTAGCTGCTGTTGTTATAATGGTTGTTGCCATCGCTTTGGTTGTAACACTTTTTAAGAATGTAATTGTTTCTAATGTTCTTAAATCAAGTTTCCAAGGAATTTTCGGGGCTAAAACCGATATTCAAAAGGTAAATGTAGAAATCTTTAAGGCAGATTTACAGATAAACGGTCTTGCTCAGGCAAACAAAGACAGCCCCATGAAAAACCTTTTTGAAGTTGAAAAAATTAAGCTGGACTTTAATCTTACAGAGTTATTAAAAGGAAAATTTCACGCAGAAAATCTGGAAATTTCTGGGGTAGCTCTTGATACAGACCGTAAAACCAGTGGGGAACTACCTGTAAAGCCAAAGAAAACAAAAGAGCAAAAGCAGATTAACGAAAATCAGAATAAACTTGCAGAAGAAGCAAAAAAACAACTTGTTGCAATGTTTGAAAACTACAATCCTGAAAAACTTCTGGAAAATCTTCAGAACGAACTTAAGTCTCCGGAGCTTGCAAAACAAATTTCAGAGGATGTTGCAAAAAAGGTAGAAAAATACAAGAACTTACCGGGAGAACTTTCTGTAAGCATTCAGGATTTTTCTAAAAGTGTGGATGCAGTATTAAAAACAGATTGGACAAAAGTCAACGATGCGGCAAAAATTAAGTCTGCAATCGAGACAATAAACAAAGCTGTTGTAGAAAGTAATAATCTTAAAACAAAAATTGAAAATTCTACCGCAAATCTAAAGACAGATGGCGAAACTGTAAAAAAATATTCTACCGATTTACAGTCAGCAATAAAGGCCGATACTACACTTGTAGATGCAAAAATAAAAGAAATGAAGCAACTGTTCAGTGTTGATGGTCTTAAACAGGTTATGAACAATGCCGTCGAATCGATGATGTATTCTGTATGCGGCAAGTATTATCCATATATTCAAAAGGGTATGGATTTTGCGATGAATGCAAAGCAAAATTCAAGTAACGGTAAAACAGACGAAGAAAAAGCAATTGAAAAGGCAAAAAAACAGGAGAAAAAAGAAAAGGCTGCAGCTAAAAAAGCAAAACAGTCTCAATCCATTGCTCACGCCAAAGGAAGAACCGTTTACTACCAGAAAGATACTGTTCCAAAGTTCCTTATAGAAAACGCTGTTGCAAGTGGTTATGAATACGGAACAGATAATCTTTTATTCTATGGAAAAGCTACAGAATTATGTAGTGACCAGAATGTCCGAGGAAAGCCGGCAAAAATAGAAGCAGACTTTAAAATTCTTGGTAATCAAAACAGTGCGGATGTTACCTTTGATTCAAGAAAAGACAGTTCTTCTCCTTTAATTCTTGCAAATTACAGTGGCAAAGGCTTTGCAATTGCTTCTGATGCTCAGGTGTTTAGCTTACAGTCAAATGCAGGAATAAATGCAAAACTTACTGCAACCGATCAGGGTGGATTCACCATCGGTGGTACCCTAGATTTAGCAATTACAGATATCAAAGGAATGGATTTTGAGCCTGAAAGAGTTAGTGCTTTATATAATAAAGCTCTTTCGAATGTAAAAAATCTTACTTTAGGCTTTACAGTAGGATTGGACGACAACCAAAATGTTGTAGTGTCGTTGCAAAACCCTGATAAAATGGTCAGCCAGCTTGTAAATCCGATTTCACAGGCATTAACAGGAGAATTAAATTCGATTGCAAACGATGCAAAGGCAAATGTAACAAAAGTTTTGAACGAAAAAACTGGAGGTGCATTAAATTCCATTACTTCTTTTACTGATATTCAGAGCGCTGTTAATAGTCAAAACTCAAAACTGACAGATTTACAAAAGCAACTTGAGAATAAAAAGAAGGAATTGTCTAATCAGCTTACAAATGGTCTAAAAAATGCTGCTCAAGATGCAACAAAGAATGCGGCTTCTAATTTGTTTAATAGTCTAAAAAAATAAACATTTAAAAGGGGAAAATAGAGATGAAAAGAATTATATCGGTTATAGCAATATTATGTTCACTTGGAACTATAAATGTATTTGCGGAATCAGATAGTTCCAGCGACTGGAAGGCAATTGGTGAACAGGGAAGTAAGCTTCTTAAAGAAACCGGAAAGTTTTTTCAGAATATAACCAAACAGGCTGGAGAAACGATTAAAAACGGTGTAACAGAACTTTCTACAGTTCAGTGCTACGGAACCTGGTTCTATGCTACAAAAGATGGTGTCAAAACACGCATCATAGTAGGCGAAGACGGAACTTTTAAGTTTATACAGAAAAAAGGGCTGGAATCTCAATGGGTAGAAGGGACTTGTTCCGGTACTGCACACATATTAAACGTAAAAGCTAAATCAATAGGCCATAAGACCTTTTTTAAGAAAGAAGAAAAATCTGTAGATACTCCAATATTACTTACTTACCTCGTTTCTCAGGACAAAGGAACTTGTAATTTTGCAATTTCTGGGGCTACAAAATTGCTTGATGATACAGATTTTACTCAGGGAATTGATTTTACAAGAGAAAAATAAAACAAAATGAAACCTGTTTACATTGATTCAACTGAAGCAGAAAAAACTTGTAAGGCGCATTTTTTCTTTCCTGAATGCGTAATGATGGAAAATGCCGCTGTAGCGCTGGAAAAAGCGGTCTTAGAAGAGAACAAAGGACAGTGCGATTTTAGTGTCTTGATTGTCTGTGGTGGCGGAAACAACGGGGCTGACGGTTTAACTCTGGCTCGTCGTCTTGTGGGGGCAGTTGATGTAACTGTCATTCTCTTAAAGACTCCTGGCACCCCCGAAGCCGAAATCCAGCTGAAAATGGCAAAGGCTTGCCGCGTAAAAATTGTTAAAAAAACAAATGCCCTTGCCGTGATCAAAGAAAAAAAATGGTCTGCGGTGGTGGATTGTATCTATGGAACTGGCTTTAGAGGATCTCTAGACCAGGAAACCAAGAGTCTTATTGATGAATTAAATGCATTGAAATGCGCAAAAATCGCCTGTGATATTCCAAGTGCTTTGGCTTTTAAGGCTGACAAAACTGTTACTATGGGCTCCCTCAAGTCAATTCTCTATGGCGATGAAGCCAAGGACTTTATTGGAGAAGTTCGGGTTGCCGATTTAGGTATTTCTTCTTTCAAATTTTGCAGTGTACAGGAGCCGGATGCCTGGCTTTTAGAAAAAGGTGATATAAAACTTCCGTACAGAACCAAGCAGAATGTGAATAAGGGCTCCTTTGGACAAAGTGCAGTTATTTTGGGAGAAAAGGCTGGTGCCGGAATAATTGCTGGGACTGCTGCCTTAAAGGCAGGAAGCGGTTATTCTTCTCTTGTTGTGGGTGTCAACACCTGTTACAAAGACTTTAAGATGAATCCGGAACTTTTACAGAGCGAAGAAATTCCATTAAAAACTACGGCAATCCTTTTGGGTAGCGGTCTCGGTCGTGATTTTGAAAATCCGGATACTAAGGCGGCAGTTGAAAAGGCAATTACTTATATAAAAGACAATCCTGAGTGCGCCTGTGTTCTGGATGCTGATATTTTTTACAGTCCGCAGATAAAAGAGATTTTAGGTGAATTAAACTCTCTAAAGCGAAAGGTAGTTTTAACTCCTCATCCAAAAGAATTGCACCAGCTTTTGCAGTCCTGCACTTCTAGTGAATGGGACTTAAACTACGTCATCAAGAATCGTTTTGAAGTCTGCCACATGTTCCGCCAGGTTTACCCAAATATTGTTTTAATCGCCAAAGGTGCCAACACCTTTATCGCCAACGG
Organism: uncultured Spirochaetaceae bacterium; assembly: GCA_902797305.1. GTDB lineage: Bacteria > Spirochaetota > Spirochaetia > Treponematales > Treponemataceae > Treponema_D. The sequence goes on from CADBSK010000150.1 coordinate 83,536, forward strand.
CCAGGGTTTTTACATTTTTGACAAAGGCACTAGCGCTCTGGCAAAGGCGGGCAGCGGCGATGTCCTTGCCGGATTGTGCACCGGCCTTTTGGCTCAGGGGTACGACTCCCTCGAAGCAGGCATCGCTTCCGTCTGGCTCCACGGCACCAGCTGCAAAAAACTCGGCTTTGACTTTAGCGGCACACCGGGGGATTTTATTGATGGGGTGGAATGTTTATAGAAATTGGTTCGGAAAGTAGGATCTCAATTTCTATTTTTAATAATTTATAGGATATGCAAAATTGGAAGAGATAAAGAAAGATACAAAGAAAAATAATATTTTTTTACTTGCTTACGTTGTATTTGCAATGATTTTTCTGCTTGTTTTTTCATTTAGTTACAAAAAAATATATACTAGTATCAAAAATTATGAATATAAAAAGTTTGAATGGAGAATGGAAAATAGAATTCAACCAAATAAGGATTATTCTTTAGAGGTATATGATAAATTTGAATTAATTTTTGAAGTTTATCTGGTTATAAGTTTTGTTGTATTTATGGGGTATTATGAAAAGAATAAATCGATTATAAAAATACTGATTTTATCTGTTTTATTTATTAATTTATTGTATGCAAGATTTGTATACTCGATAATTCAAATTGAATTAACAGAGGATTTACTTGTTAATTATATAGTTTGCTTTTCTTTTATATTTTTTCCAATTTACGAATTAATACATTTATTTTCAAACAAAATATTAAAAAAAGAATACAAAATACAAGCATTGAAAATATTTTTCGTGGATGATTATGGGTGCTGGTTTATGACTATATTGAATATCTTAGTTTCAATGGGAGCCTCTACTTTATTAAAACATTTAATTTTTAATGACGTATAAAAGATAGCTAAGTAAGATAAACAACTACTGATTTTCTTGACCCCAGCATCGTTTGATGTTATATTTTAAGTGTTGGGAGCATTCCTGCCCTAAGTGGAAAACTTAAACTGAGTACGTTCCGACTCTAAGCGGAAAACTTAAACTGGGTACGCTCCGACCCAAACTGGA
>CADBSK010000151.1 GCA_902797305.1 uncultured Spirochaetaceae bacterium
CGATGATGTAAAACCGTGCGCTAGCGCACTACACGCTGTTTGTGGTTAGGATTATCAAACGGTCGCTTTCGCTCCCTCCACAAACAGAGTGTTTTTAATCATCGTTCTGCTTCCTTAGACAATTTTTGATGAATTCATAATAACTCGACATTTGACCTATTAAATTGATATGTCAATAAAATGAAATTTATAAAAATAACAAAAAATAAATTTGCTATCTCCAAAAAGTAAAAATATAATTAAATCAATTGATAGTTCTTCTATCAATATATTATTAACCCTATCAATGAGGTGTTTATGAAAAAGAATGGAAAAATCATAGCAGCACTTCTAGTTTTACTCCCACTAATCTTTGCAGGATGTCAGACCGCCTATGACTACGAATCTGATTACCTGGAAGAATCTCTCTCTGAATCTTCTGCAAGCAGAAGTATTTCTAACACAGTTACTTATACTACTTCTCCTGAAATTTGTAATCTAGTTTATGAGGGTTACAATGAAGGTGTTTATGGACCAATTATCGTAACTCAGGGTACCATGATTAAAAATAGTACAAGTTATTCTGTTTATTTAATTACCCTTTCTGGAACAGAATTTGTAAAAAACCAGTCTACAGGTTATATAACAGACTTGCTATCCGGCTTCAATCTGGATAATGCTTATTATCGCAACGTAATATCAGTAATTACAAACAATATTCCCACAGGATCTAATCTCGTACTTGCTGGTCATAGCCTTGGCGGAATGATTTGTCAGCAGGTTGCTGCAAATTCCACAGTAAAAGCAAATTACAATGTTCTTAACACTGTAACTTTTGGTTCTCCTTTGCTTTCAGCAGGTAGCCGTGAAGGAACTGTAAAACGACTTGGCGATACTTCAGACGTAATTCCATATGCAAGTGGAAGCCTTATCAACAATACAATATGGGCAATCTTAGGTCTGAACCGTGAAAACGGCGGATACGGCCTCGATTTAGAGGCAGCCCACACAGAAAGCTATTTAAGAAATGATGTTTGGGGTAAATACGACATTACCGGAACCAAAAACGGAAGTACCTATATCACCTTGAATCTTGATACAAAAACTTTTTATCAGTCGCCCACGACTGTAACAGAATAATTATTCTCCCTCCATTATCATCTTTGGGACTGTCTAAAAAGAAAAGTTTGCGGTGGTTGAGGTTCTCGAAACCACCAGATATAGTGAAAATGGTCATTTCGACAGGCTCAATGACCGCAGTTACTAAACTTATTAGACAGTTCCTTTTTTTATACTTCCGTAAAATTACAGTTTATCTTGTTCATTACTTCATAAAAATGAGGGAACGACACAGCACAACACTCAGCGTCGTTTATAATCACAGATTCTCCTTCTTTTAATCCAAGACCTAAACATGCAAAACTCATTGCAATTCTGTGATCATCATAACTTTCAATAGTTCCACCATGAATATTAAAAGCTGGATTTATGGAACCGTCTGCATTAACAGGAGAGTGACCGTTAATTATCATGTAATCTGAGCCTTCTTCTATATCAGCACCTAGACTGGTCAAAAGTTCTGTCATTGCTTTAATTCTATCAGTCTCTTTTCGGCGACATACAGCAGCATCTTCTATGATTACTTTGCCTTCTGTAAAACAAGAAATTACGGCTATTGCACAAATCGCATCTGGAAATCCCGAAATAGGAACATGTAATTCTCCCTTTGGACAATTTTTTGTAGAAAGTTGTCCAACACCGTCCCTAGCCTTTTTTCCGCCTCTAACAGTTATAGTTTCAGACTGTTTGTTCCATTCTATATCTGCGCCCAGCTGTTTAAGAATATTCACTATTTCGTCGTCGCCCTGTGTTCCGCTACCGTCAATTCCTTCGATAGTAATTTCACTGTCTGTTAAAAGAGATGCAATCAACGGAAAAGCGACTCCTTCCCAATCGCTTGGTACTGTTTTTGTAAATGCCTTGATGTCTACCGGCCCATTAACCTGAATATGTTTAAAATCTGGGCTAATTTCTACCTTTGCACCAACACTCTCGAGCCATTTCTGAGTCATTGTAAGGTATGGAGTTTCTTTTGGATTTGTTAACTCAATGTTTAACTTGCCGTTCAGGCGAAGTCCTGCCATCATCATACCGCTGATGTACTGGCTGCTTACTTCTCCTGCAGTAGTTACTGTTCCAGGCTGTATTTTTCCTTTAATTAATAATGGACAAACAGTTGTTCCTGGCTGACTTACGTAACATTCTGCGCCCAGCTGCTTAAGTGCATCTACAACATGATGAACTGGACGGCGGCGAATTGATTCATCACCTGTAAAAATAGACCATCCTTCAAAAGTTGCCGCAATTGAAGACAAGAAATACAAAAGAGAACCGCTGTCTCCAACATTTACAACATCAGTGGGAAGATGGATGTTTTTTCCTGCTCCCTGAACAGTCCATACACCGCCAGTTTTATCTCCAGAATCTCCCAAATCCACTCTTGCTCCCAAGAGTGGCAAAACTTTGCTTGTACTTAAACAGTCCGCACTGGGAAGTGGATTTTTAATATAACTAGTTCCTTCAGCCATCGCTGCAAGAAGCAAAGCTCTAATTGTATGAGATTTTGAACCAGGAACCTGTATTGTTCCTGAAAGTTGAGATTTAGCTGCTCGGATTTTCATTTATTTTTCCTAAGTTTTATAGTATTTTAATGATAGTTTTTACATCGAATATCCAGGCTGAATAATCGTGTTTTTATCTGTAAGAACTTTATCGTAAACTTTTTCTTTCCATTCGTCTTGAGGAACATCTACAATAGAGACAGAAAAATGTTCTTTTCCTCGATTTAATTCTTTAGAAGCAGTTTCCAAAATTGCATCGGCAAGTTTCTTTTTTGTATCTTCATCTCTTCCAGGATACATTTGAATTGTGATATGTGGCATATTTTCCTCCAGTTTTTCAATTTACAAGTACAATATACCACATAAAAAAAGAGATTCTCAAGTTTAAGAATGCATTTCTACAAAACGAACAAAATCTTCTTGCATGAGTGGCTTAGAATAAAAATAACCCTGTACCTGGTCGCATCTGATTGAACGCAAAAAGTCTCTCTGCTTTTCAGTTTCTACACCTTCAAAGACTGTTTCTTTATCAAGAGTCTTGCTCAAAGTAATTAATATAGAAATAAAGCTCGCTGTCTTTTCATCCATTGTTCCATCATCATTTGAAGAAGAAAGCAGGAACTCTCTGTCAAACTTAAGAACATCTACTGGAACTCTTGTTAACATACTCAATGACGACTCTCCGCTACCAAAGTCGTCCATAGCAACTGTAAAGCCCTGTTCATGCAGGCGATTTGTAATATCCTGCAAAGAACTCTTGTCCATCACAGAGCGCTCGATTATTTCTATCTGCACTAAATTTGCCGGAATATTGTATTTGTTAAATATCTTCATCAATTCCTGAACGTATTTTTCAGGCTTATTGTGATTACGCGACATGTTTACAGAAATCGGAACAACCTTTTTTCCTTCATTTAGCTGTTTTTGTATAAATGCAAAAACATGGTCATAAACATAAAAGTCTAATTTTTGAATAAAATTATTTTTTTCAAAAATCTCGATAAATGTATTTGGTGAAAGGATTCCTTTTTCCGGAGAGTTCCATCTTACAAGCGCTTCTGCACCAACTACCTTGTCGTCTTTAAGCGAAACCTTTGGCTGATACATTACAAAGAACTCATTTTCGTTGAGCGCCTTTTCCATATTCAACTCGATATAATTACGCTCTTTTACCTTATTAACCATTCTCGAATTATAAATGGCATACGGAGTAAGCATGTCTTCTTTTATTGTGGTAATTGCAAAGCTTGCCTGACCAATAAGGTCTTTTATGGTTATTTTTCTTTCTTTAGATGTACGAACAAATGTGATACCGAATTTTGGAACAAACGGTATTTCAGATTTTTTTATCTTTTCCATTAATTCATCTAAATCTTCATGGAATTTGGCCATTCCTGTTCTAACATCTTTTACCTTGTAAAGCATGTAAAATCTATCTGCAAAACCACGACCAGCAATACCGTTATTCCTTCTTGCAATATTATTTATTTCTGTAGATAGTTTTAAAATTACTTTGTCAGCTTCTTCTGAACCATAGTTTTGATTGATAAACTTAAATCCTCTGATATCAGAAACTACAAACATATAAATTGCTTTATTTTTATGTTTAAGAAGTCTGTCTGCAATTTCTTCAAATCTCTGTCGAGTCCAAAGATTCGTAAGAGAATCATAACTAATAGAAATAACTTGCTTTTTATAAAAGTTTTCACTAATTACGGTTTCCAAAAATACAAGAACTATAATCGCAATAATTGAAATTAAAATAATTAATAATTTATCAACACTTTGCTGGCTATATATTTTGTTCAATTCTTTTTTATAAAAACCTACAGTTAATGTCCAATCACAATCTTTAATTTTTTCAAAAAAGAGATCTATTACTTCACCTGTACCAACAACAGTTTCAATATGACCGTTACCCATTTTTACAATATAAGAGGTTGAAGCAAATTTGTATTTTTCTTCCGCTGGCTCAAAGCCTTTTCCAATCATCTCACTATTATCATTGGTAATAAACTTACCCTTAGAATCAAGTATACAAGCCGCTCCTCCGTCCCCGATTTTAATTTCATCTGTAATATCCTGTAATAGATAAAGTTTAAGAGAACCACACAAAACTCCTAAGAATTCGGAATTTTTATAAACAGGTTCACACAATAGAACAACTTTATCATCTACATATTTAGAATCATGAATATCAGAAATATAAAAATCTTCATGACTTTTTTTTACGTGATTAAAATACTCTGCATTGGAAACATCAACAACAACTCCATTTGAAAAATATGCCGTTCCATCTTTTGAAACATAAAAGGTAGCGCACATATCATCATGGATATATTTTTGATTATCGATTAACCATTGCTGAATTTTTTTATAGTTTTCTGTATAGAATAACTCGTCATTGTAAACGGAAGAAAGAGATGTATGATATCTTTCCAGATAATAATAAATTGCATTTGTATATCCTTCCATTACATCTTCACAACTTTCAATATATCTTTTTTCAGAATGCTTTAAAGAATGCTCCATCAGCAATGATGTAAGGATGAAAACAAAAAACATTGCAAATAAGCTTACCGCCAGTGTGGAGATAATTCGAATTGTCTTAGAATCGATTTTTTTCTTTGAAAAACTTCTCATACTATGATGATAACATCTTTTTACTAAAACACAATGAAACAATCTCTTTTCCATAATAATTATAAGTGTTAGAGTGAAAATATGAGCCTTGATAAAGTAGATTTATTATTTCCTCACGGGGAAGATGCCTTTACTCCGTTATCTGACATTTCATTCCATGATCTTGGAATTGATTTTATTATTAACAAGTTAACAGACAAAACTGAAGAAAGGCTGCAGTTTGAACAGATTTTTCTTAAAATGACCGGTGACCCTAATGTTACTCAATATCGAATAGATATCTTTGATGACATCTACAATAATCCGCAAATGTGCACCAGACTCTTAGAGCAACTGGAAAAAATCAACTACGAAAAAAGATTCAGTAGATTCACCGGCAATTTTGAAGAAACAAATTCTGCCTGGGAACTTTTACATCATCTGGAACAACTAAGCGGATACATAAAATCTGTAGAAAGCATCCACGAATGTCTTGAAGGCTATGAACTAAAATCAGAAGGAATCAACAAACTCAAAAATTATATTAATACAATCTACACTGACAACGGCTTTAGCGAATTAAAAAAAGATATTTCACAACTCAAGGCCAGTACTGATAACTTAAAAAGTATTACTTTGGGAATTAACTTAAACGAAAAATACGAAGCCAATGGTATCGGGCTTATTTCTTTTAATAAAAAACCATTCACAAACTCTTCGGCAATCGGAGAATTTGTTACAAAAGTTGCTCAGGTTGAGCAAATCAACCAAACAACAGAATGGAAAAACGGAACGAAATTCCATTCTCTCGAAACCGACAATGATATTTTTACAAAAATTCTATCAATTGCTGGAGCAAACGATCCTAGAGTTCAGACAGCTACTTTCCACATGGATAAAATCGCAAACTCTATGATAGGAAGTATAGTTCACAAACTCAAAAACACCTTAAAAAAATATGTTTTTATTCCTGTAACTGAAATTACAGATTTAATTCCTCAATTCATTTTTTATATCCGATTTGCTGACTACATAAAAAAAATGCAAGCAAAGGGATTTTCGTTCTGTAAGCCAAGCATTGCTCTTGATAAACCTAAATGCTACATGGATGCTCGTGGCATTTACAATTTTAAACTTGTTTCAGCCTTCGAAGAAAAGGGGCCTTCTGAAATCATTACAAATGATTTGGATTTTAGTGCCGATCACCTTGCATACATTCTGACCGGAGCAAACCGCGGCGGAAAAACAACTATCACACAGGCCATTGGACTTTTATTCGTTCTGGCTCAGGCAGGCCTTTATGTTCCTGGCCAAAAATTTGATTTTATGCCGGTAGATTCAATTTATACACATTTTCCTGCCGATGAAGATAAAACTTTAGACCTGGGCCGTTTAGGAGAAGAATGTAAACGCTTTAAAGAACTTTACACAGCATGCTCCCCAACGAGTCTACTTTTATTAAATGAAACTTATTCAACCACATCTTTTGAAGAAGGCTATTTTATAGCAAAGGATTCTGTACGAGCTATTTTGGCAAAGGGAGTTCGTACAATTTATAATACCCACATGCACAAACTCGCCTTTGATATAGAAGAAATTAACTCAAGCGTCGCTAGTTCTTGTAAATACAAAGCAGCTTCTCTTGTCGTAAAAGCAAAAGATGGGCAGAGATCATTTAAGGTAGAACTTGCTCCGCCTGAAGGCGTCTCATTTGCAAAGGACATCGCCCAAAAGTACGGTGTCACCTTCGAAATGCTTACTGAAAGGAAATAATATGATTCAGATTTTTGGAACAACTAAATCCTTTGATACAAAAAATGCACAGAGGTTTTTTAAGGAACGACGCATCGATTTTCAATTTATTGATTTAAAAGAAAAAGAAATGTCACGGGCAGAGTTTGATTCCGTTGTAACTTATCTTTCTAGACAGGAAGGGTCTCGAGACGCAGCCCTTGACCTGATGATTGATAAAAACTCTAAAGAATACTCAGCAATCGCATATTTAGACGATAGTCAAATAGAAGAAAAATTATTCGAAAATCAGGCAAAACTTTTAAAACAACCCGTTTGCCGCAACAAAAACGGTGGTAAAGTTGAAGCAACAGTAGGAGTTGCTCAAAAAATCTGGCAAAGCTGGAAATAGGAATTGTAATCTTTAAGCTGCTGTTCATTTACAGCACTAGGGCGATTCCTCCGTGTGGTGGAGCAACAAAGTTCGACACCGTAACTCAGAGCAATGTAAACATGACCCGCAAGGAATTCTACGACAAAAAACGTGAGCATGGCAAAAACATCGGCAACACCGTAGCCCTCTACATGATGACCGCCGCAGAAAAGAAAGAACAGGCCATGAAAAAAGACACCAGCCTCAGCGATAAGCTGACGGATGGGGTAAGGGCGAGTGAGTAATAAGTTCAAAAAGCATCGTAGAAAGTTCAAATACGATGCTTTTTAAATACCTTCTTACATAATACAATCTTCCAATCTAAGACATAAGTATGTCAAATAAGCAGTCAAAGACGGATAATACAACTCTATAAAAGAAGAGTCCGCACAATACAAAAGTTTAAAAAACCATCGAACCTCATCCAAATAGTCTCTTCCCAAAACAGATTGATAATCACCATAGTCTGGTAATTTCTGTTTTATATTCTCTCGTATTTTTTTATCATTAGTAAATATCTCATCCCATATACTATTTTTATCTACTTCTTTTTTTTCTAATAAATTGTATTTTTCAATGTAAGTAACAAAATGCCTTTGGAGAAAATCAATCTGATATTCGAC
>CADBSK010000152.1 GCA_902797305.1 uncultured Spirochaetaceae bacterium
GCAAACTAGTTTGCGGTTTTGATAAGCCGTTTTTGCGACTGGGAGCCATTTTTGTAGGCAGAATAGTTTATAATGCGGTTGCCCTGCCAAGCTAGCTAAATACAGTTGTCGCTAACTTTTCCTTAAGTTATAATTAAAGAATGAATAAAGCTTGTAACTTCTTAAAAACATTTTTTTCACTTGCAGTTATTTCTTTCAGTTTTTATCCCGTAAATGCTCAAAGTGATTTTATCAATCGTCAAAACTATGCGGAATATGTCCTTGAAAACGGAATGCAAGTTTTTGTTCTGGAAGATTTTTCAAGCGCCCCTGTCAGAATTGAATACACAGTCCGAGCGGGAATTAGCGCCCAAAGTTCAACAAATACAGGATTCTTTAAGCTCTATACGCAGTTATTTAAATACGGAGCAGTTGATAGCGACGATATTCAAAATCTAAGCTACGAATGCAATGCAGATAGCGCACGATATATAACAACGGTTTCTCCATCAAAAATTACTCAAACTATGCAGGCTCTTAGCAGACACGCCTTTGCACCAGCCTTTAGTGATAAAAATATCCAAAAAGAACTCACAGAACTTAAAACAGAAGTTATGCAGTACGCCTACACACCACAGGCATTTATAAATGCAAGTATTGACTCCAGAGTTTTTTCTGAAGCACCTTGGAAACAGGATTCAGGTATATATCCTTCCCTATTTACAAAAACAACTCCTTCTCAGGCCCGGGTAATATTAAGCAACATCGCTCGCTCATGGTATACACCACAAAACAGTGCACTTTTTATAAGCGGAAGCATAAAAAAAGAAGCAGCCCTTACCCTTGCAAAAAGCACTTTTGGTGCATACGGATACGTTGTAAATTCCAGCAGGCCATCTCCTGTAAATGCAGGAGGAGCAAAACGCAAGTTTGTCCTCTATGATTCTCAGTTTTCTGAAGACTTAACACAGATTGTCGTTCAATACACCTCTTTGGATTTAAATCAAAGCGACCTTCTTGCAACTGTTTTTAATCAGGATTTTTCATCTTTTAAAAAGAACTTACTGAATGAAAACACCCTCAATATACGGGGAGCTGAATATATAAATGCAGCAAGTGCCCATAAAAATGGAAGCAGTCGAGTAATAATTCAATCACTTCTTGAAAAAAACAAAAAATCACCCCTTGAACAAACAGAATTATTCATAAAAAAAGTAAAAGAAGGGGCAAATATCACTCCTTCGGAAGAATTTGATTTTTCAAAAGACTTTTTACACGCTCAGTTTAACGAAATAACTGCATCTTCAAAAGTATTTATGGAACACCTTGCAGAATACTGGGCCCTTGAACAATTAGCACAGAATAAAGACAGCATCGATTCCAGCATGCTGGCAGTAAGAATGTGTAATCGCCCTTTAGAACTCAAAACTCAGGATCATAACATAATCAAAGAACTTTACACCAACGAAACGCCATTTGTTTTCGTTTTAATCAATTCAAAAACCTACAATAAATACAAAGCTGCCTTTACAAAAGCAGGTTATTCACCAGTCAACAGTAAAAACGGTTCCTGGTATATGCAAAAATTTGAACAGAACGCCCATCAAAATATTGAAGAAGAAAACAACTTTTCTGACATGGCAAACGTAGACTCAGACCAGAGTCTAAAACGATTTATAAGCGAAAGCCGTTCTCAGTTTTCATCTTTTACTCTAAAAAATGGAATCCCTGTCTGCATAAAAACAAACGAAGCAACTCAAAACGTCGTTATTCTTTTATCCATAAATGGAGGAAAACTCACAGACGGTTCAAGACCGGGTTTTCAAAATGTAATGGCTAATGCCTTTGCATCAAATATTCAAACAGAAATTAACAGATTTAAAGCCCAGGGGATTCTGGAAAGTTTTCCACAGGTTCTTTCTGAAACCTTAACAGACAAAAGTATCATTACAATTGAATGCATCCAGGATGATGTTAATCCATGTATCAAAGCAATTTCTAATGCCTTGATTTATGGCGAAATTGCCCCGGCAGACGCCGACAGCTATGTTTATTCTGTCCAAACTCAAAAGCAGCTGAATGATGCTAGTCCTGTTAGCCAGCTCACAAGCCGTGCAATCCGCTATATGTACGATTCTCCCGTATACCGAAATATTTTTGACTCTGAAAACGATATTTTAACTAGAACAAATTATCTTGATATTCTTTCAAGCTATCCAAAGTTTCTGGATGCAAAACTCTACAGCATTATAATTGTAGGAAATACAACAAAAGAAATCGTTGAACAAACTCTTGAAGAGTCATTTTCAATTTTAAATAATCAAAATACACCTAACTTACAAGAACCAGTGCCATTACCGGACTTTCCTTCTAAAATCCGCAAGATTAATCTTAAACTTCGCCACTTGTTTTATACAGACATTGCCGCAGAAGACGCCGGACCTATGCCGGCAGTTCTCGTTCCCACACAAAACTTTAACGATCCAGTTCAATTCTGGCTTAAAGCGCCTTTGCAGGATCAAAAGCAACTGCTTTTATTCAACGCAATACTTTTACGCTTTAAAGAATATGCAATGGAAAAACTTCAGGGGCAGGCCCTTGATATTAAACTGCAGCTTCCAAATCAATATATCAAAGCCGCAGGATACACAATGCTCAATGTTGAACATACTCAAGCAGCGGACACTTTTTGGACAGAAACTGTCAAACAGTATATTCAATTATTGCAAAACTCAGAAAAAGGAATTATTGAAGCAGAAAACATAAAATCAACCTGGATAATGGAAGTTTTAGGCGAAACGCAGTCTAACAGAGGAACTGCAAAACTTATCGCAAATTCTAACCAGGATTATCTTACAGATTACGAAACAATTCTTACATGCAAAAGAGAAGATTTTTTACAGATTACACAAGAGTTTCTGCTTGCAGAACCACTACTGCGCATTTATTCCGCTGACTCAAAAAAATAAATTATTTACGACAACAAGAAACAAAGCCATACTCGTTTAAAAGATGAGTCACTTTAAAATCATGAGCTTCCATAGGAATGCCTTTTGTAACACATATTGTAAAGCAGATACCACAAAGCACCTGACTATTAATATTTGGAATCTTTTGCAAAAAAGTATCGTAATACCCCTTACCACGCCCCAATCTTGCTCCTTCCAGATTAAAAGCAAGTCCGGGAACACAGATAAAACTATTATCAGGTAAAGTATTTAATTCCAGTTTTGGACACATAAGAGAAGGTTCGCGTATTTTATATGGATTATCACATGAAAAGTCAGAATCAAAGTCGGTAATTTTAAAGAAGTCCATTTGATTTCCATTCTTAGCCATTCTTGGAATATAGACCGCTTTATTATCACAAAGAGCTTTCTTCATCAAAGGAATTATATTTACTTCGTCGTTCATAGGCATATAACCTAAAAAGAAAGGAGCGTTTTTATATTCTTTTGAATTAATAACGCTATTTAAAACAGACTCTGCTGCGCTCTCCATTAATGCATTATCTGAACAATAATCTTTTAGTGCAGTTTTTGCTCTTTTTCGAAGGAATTTTTTTTGTTCTAAAACATCATCAAAATCATAGATTGAAGGAGTATGACACGCCATTTTTCCCCTCCACGTCATCTGCGCTTACTTGCAGTTCCTTTCGCAATTTTTAGCGCTCACTTCGGTTCAAAACCTGTATTTATTCTTCTCTGTAAATATTTGAGTATAAAACAAAAAAGCCTTCCCTTTTGGAGAAGGCTTTCGGCTGCTGCAGGTTTTGAACCTGCGACACATGGATTAACAGTCCATTGCTCTACCAGCTGAGCTAAGCAACCATTTATTCTTGCGA
>CADBSK010000153.1 GCA_902797305.1 uncultured Spirochaetaceae bacterium
GCAAACTAGTTTGCGGTTTTGATAAGCCGTTTTTGCGACTGGGAGCCATTTTTGTAGGCAGAATAGTTTATAATGCGGTTGCCCTGCATGCCTAAGCTCATGAATTGTAAAATAAATCATATTTTGATATTATGAATTTTATGATTACATATTTGGGAAAATTAGGCGAACTTACTCTTAAAGGTTCAAATCTTCACACATTTGAAAAACTTCTTTTAAAAAATACAAGAGATTGTCTTAAGCAGACTGGAATTGAAAATCCAAAAGTAATTGTTCATGCCGGACGACTTTATATTGAATGCGAAGAAAATGATGCAGAAAAAGCTGAACTAGTTCTTAAACATCTATTGGGTATTACCGGATGGGCAAGAACTTTAACTTGCGAAAAAGATATGGAGAGTATCAAGTCTTGCGTGAGAAAGGTCGCTGAACAGGCAAAAGAAAAAAATAATTGTAAAACTTTTAAAATTGAAGCAAAACGAGCTGATAAAAAATTCCCATTAAATTCTTATGAAATTGCATGTCAGGCCGCAAGTGCTGTTTTTGACGACGACTTTATGATGGTAGATGTCCATTCACCAGATTTAAGAATTTTCATCGAAGTTAGAGAAAAAGTATTTGTGTACTCTGACGCAGAAAAAGGGTGCAGAGGACTTCCTGCCGGCTGTAGTGGCAGAGGGCTTCTGCTTTTAAGCGGAGGATTAGATTCGCCTGTTGCCGGATACAGAATGATGAGACGAGGAATGAAGGTTGAATGCGTATATTTCCATTCTTACCCATATACTTCAATTGAAGCACAACAAAAAGTAGAAGAACTAGCACAAAAATTGTCTCTATTCGGAATAAATACTTTTTTAAACATCGTACCTTTTACCGATGTACAAATGAAAATCAAAGAAAAAGCTCCTGAAGAATGGTCAACTCTTATGCTTAGAGTTTGCATGATGAAAGTCGCAAACCTGCTTGCAGAACGCACTCATTCCGATTGTATTATTACAGGCGAAAGTCTTGGACAAGTTGCAAGTCAGACAATGGAAAACATGAATATTACAGAGCACTTTGCTGAATATCCTCTTCTCAGACCACTTGTTGGAATGGACAAAGAAGAAATCATCGACACTGCAACATTTATAGACACATATAACACTTCAATTTTACCATATGAAGACTGCTGTGTACTCTTTAGTCCCAAACATCCTGTACTCAGAGGAAGAATTGAAGATGCAGAGCGTATCTATAAAGAAATTGATTGCTACGACTTAATCAAAGAATCCTACGAAAAGCGTGATGTAAAGCATTACATTTTTGGTAAAGAAGTAGCAACCAGAAACAATGAATAACTAAAAAACATATGTAAATGTGAGAGAGAGATAGTTATTAACGGAGTTTTTCAGGCAATTTGTGTACCAGTAAATTGCCTGAGAATATCCCTGTTCAGCAGTTGTAATTGCGGAAGAAAAAATATCTGTATCAAGTCCATCCTGACGGATGTATTCAAATTTATAGCCCAATCCACATGTTAGACCGCCTGTTCTAGTTTTGTAGAACTGATAATCTAAAGAAACCCCTGCTTGAATTGTATACATAGTTGTAATCTGTGTTAGAAAATTTGTATATTCTTCTGCTAAAGGGATTCCCTGAGTTGTCATATTAATTCCACCATCAGAACAAGCATTTTCTGGAATATTAGGATTATCGTCTCCTCCCTGATATTCACCAGAATCCATATTATACAAAGATAAATAAGCATTAGAGTGTCTTACAAAAGATGTAAAAGTTGATACATTCAAACGTTTGTAAGGATGAAACTGTATTTTTACAAGAATTCTATCACTATTAGGTGGTAAATCAGAACCAATTCCTATTCCACAGTTTGTAAAATCATATCCATTATATTCTGAATTAGAAGAATCATAACTTGTATATGTGTAAGGAGTTACAAGAGTATAATCAAAAGTAATCAGTTTACATATTGAATCAAATGGAGAATATGCAAAACCAAATCTGATTGCAGAACGAATTGCAGCTTCATTCCAGTTAAATTTAATAAATTCTTTTGGTTTTAAGTCATCAAACAAAAAATCAGCTGTAAGAGCGATACAATTTAGGGGCTTATATTCAAGATTAAGTCCGGCAAGAATATTTTCCTTGAATGCAGAAATATTTCCCATTATTACAAATGGAACAGGCATTACATATGCAGCCATAAAAGGTGTAGAACCGACGGTAGCTTCAAAGTAAGAAATTGAAATTTTTCTATTGAGCAGTGGAAACTTAATAGAATGAAAAGCAATCACTTTATTAAATAAATAAGAATTCTGATTTACTGTACTTCGAGAACCTAGTAAGCCCATATAATGGGTGTACTCAAAATATTTTCCTACATAATTTATCGAAGAATTAAAAGCCTGGTATGAAGTGGGATTTAAAATCAAATCTGTATCAGGATAAAGACCATAACCAGTTTTATTAAATCCAAAGTTTCCATATAAATTTTTAGTTCCGTATGTAACATTGGCATTTGAATCAAGTAAAAAATCTACAATCCCTGCATTCCACGAAAGAACATCAATTTTTTGCTGATTACTGTCATAAATGTATTTTGGATGAACCTGACTTAGAAGGACATCATTATTGTATCCTAAAACACCAAGTTCCCAGCTGGCACCTAATTTTTCGTTAAAAGAACAGTCTCCGGAACAAAATATTTCTGATGTTAATAAAAGTTTTGTATCAATAGTTTTTTCTTTATCAATTTGTGGTAAAGCATTTTCCGAAGCCTTTAATCGCATATCTCCGTTAAAATCAAAACCACCATGAACTTTTCTATCATAAAACTTATGAATATAATATTCAGCGCGTTCAGAAACTTTTTCGTCTTCACATTCTTTTACGGTATCTAATATTTCGTGAATAATATTTTGTGGATAAGGCTTTAACTGTGGTAACTTTTCTACATAACCTTTTAAATACCAAGACAAAGCATCTGAATAAAACTCATCTTCCGGATTAACACCAACTTGAGCAAAAACCATAAAGTTGAATAAAACCGAGAAGAATAAACATAACAATTTCTTCATAACAACTATTTTACTTCTTAGTTGGACTAATTACAAGGTATGTGGTATTTTAAGTATAAGGAATATTTAAGTGAAAGCACAGGAAAAAGAATTAATTTACAATTTATTAAAAGCCGCATCCGGCAATTTTTACGGTTATACATCTCCAGTCTACCAGAAAAGCCCATGTTTTACGGATGACAAAATCATAGAAAAACCTGTTTCTCCTTCTTTCACTCAAACAGAAAAAAAAGAAAACATTAAATCTGATTCTGTTTTATCTCTATCTGAAAAAATTGAAAACTGCCAGCGCTGCCCTCTTCATTCAACCCGTACAAATGTTGTTCCTGGAATGGGGGTTATTGGATCTTCTGTTTTGGTAATTGGAGAAGGCCCTGGGGAAGAAGAAGATAAACAGGGATTACCTTTTGTTGGTCCCGCAGGACAATTATTAGATAAAATGCTTGCTGCAATTCAATTAGACAGGAATAAAAACTGTTATATTGCAAATGTCGTTAAGTGTCGTCCCCCATATAACCGGGACCCAAAACCAGAAGAAGCTCTTGCATGTAAATCCTTTTTGGATGCACAAATTCATTTATTAAAACCAAAAATTATTCTGGCTCTTGGAAAAGTTGCTGTAAAAAATTTGTTGAATATACAAGAGGAATTTTCATTAAACAAATATCGAAAACAAATTTTTGAATACAATAATGTTCCTCTGATTGTAACTTATCATCCAAGTGCACTTTTACGAAATATTGAGTTTAAGAAACCAGCCTGGGAAGATTTAAAATTTTTTAAATCAGAATTAGAAAAACTTTGTCCAGATTACGCTAAGGATTTTATTCAATAATGAAATATCTTCAAATTGTAATAAACATTCCCTTAAACCAAAGTTTTACCTACTCTATTACAGACGAACAAATTAATAAACTTGATTGCGATTTGCAAGTTGGGATAAGAGCCGAAGTTCGCTTTGGAAACAGAAAAGTAACAGGCTTTATTACAGAAATTAATAACAAAATTCCTGATAACTGTCCTGTAAGTCCAGAAAAAATCAGACCAATTACGAGAATCGTAGATAAAGAACCTCTTTTTACTCCTGAAATTTATGAAATTGCCCAGTGGATTTCAAAGTATTATTTATGTTCTATTGGCGAAGCTCTTTTTGCAATTTTACCATCAGGAAGAAGAGAACCTTCTACGCCAGGTTTTTCTTTTGATAACGAAATTACAGAAAAAAATACTGTGACTCTTTCTGAAGAACAAAAAAATGCCATTGAACAAATAACAAAATCTGCAGAAAGTAAAACCTATTCATATCACTATTTATACGGACCAACCGGAACAGGTAAAACGGAAGTTTTTTTACAAGCTGCAGAATGGCTTTTATCAAAGGATAAGGGTGTAATTTATTTAGTACCTGAAATTGGTTTGACACCTCAAGTAGTCAAAGCGGTAACAGAGCGTTTTGGAGACACAGTTGCTGTTCTTCATTCAGGCTTAACTCCAAGTCAGAGGCTTGGACAGTGGCGAAAAATTATGAAAAAAGAAGCTCGCATTGTAGTCGGTGCCCGAAGTGCTGTGTTCGCACCTGTTCCAGATCTTGGTATGATAATTATTGATGAAGAACACGATGGTTCCTATAAATCAGGAACAACTCCAAGATATCACGCACGACAAGCTGCTATGCACAGGTGTAACACTCTTAATATCCCCCTTGTAATGGGAAGTGCCACTCCAAGTGTTGAAGCATGGCAACAGATTAAAACAGGAAAATTTCTTTGTCACCGGCTTACAAAAAGACTTGCCGGCGGGAAAATGCCTGATATAAAAATAATTGATTTATCAAAAACAAATAATTCGGGCTGTATTTCCGATGAACTTAAGGAAGAAATTCAAAATACTATAAATAATAAAAGACAGGTCATTCTGTTTTTAAATCGCCGGGGATTTACACACTTTTTTAGATGTAATACCTGCGGTTTTGAAATGAAATGTAAAAACTGCTCTGTTCCAATGACATATCACAAAAATGAACATAGATTACGATGCCATTATTGCGGCTGGTCCACTATTCCTCCTCAAACCTGCCCTCAATGCAGTTCATTTGATGTAGGCTACAGCGGTTTTGGTACAGAATACATCGAGAGTGAAACTCAGGCAAAGTTTCCTAATGCAAGAATTGTTCGTATAGATACTGATTCTCTCACAAAAAAAGGTGAACTTCAGGAAAAACTGGATGCTTTTCATAATGGAGAATACGATATTATGCTGGGAACCCAGATGGTCGCAAAAGGATTAAATTTTCCAAATTTGCAGCTTGTTGGAGTAATTCTAGCTGATACAGGCCTTCATATGCCTGACTTTAGAGCAAGTGAAAGGACTTTTAGTCTTATTACTCAAGTTGCAGGAAGAGCCGGAAGATATTTTCCTGATGGTAAAGTTTTAGTTCAAACTTACAACCCCTATCGTGAACCGATTAAATTTGCCTGCGAAACAAAGACTGAAGCCTTCTATGATTATGAGCTTAATCAGCGTAAACTATTACGATTTCCGCCTTTTTCAAGACTTGTAAGACTGGTTTTTAGAAGTGCAAATCAAAATCAGGCATATTCTGCCAGTGTTCAGGCTGCAGAAATTTTAGAAAACTTATGCAATCAGAAATTTGATGTTATAGGTCCAGCTGAATGTCCAATTGCAAAAATCTCACAGAATTATAGATTTCATATAATCTTAAAGAGCAATAATATTACCGTAATGCAAAATGCCGTAAATACACTTTTAAGTAATTACAGCCATAATCCTAACGTATATATTGAATGTGATATCGATCCCGTTTCACTATTGTAAGTAAAAAATTTACTGTTTATTATTTGCAAACCGGTCATGACGGCAAATACCATCAAAAACTATTTTGTACAGAAAAAGTCCTTGAGAAGGAGCTGTTGCACCAGCATATCGTCTGTCTTTTTTTTCAAGAATTTTTTTCATTGAATCTAACGGTGCATTTGCCTTATCTAATTGAATTAAGGTACCGGTTATAGTTCTAACCATTTTCCACAAAAAGGCATTTGCTTCAATTTCAAAAACCAGCATTTCTTTGTCATTGGGAAATGCTTTCTGCTTAAAGAAGTGTGCTTTTTCAATGTATCTGTTAGTAGAAAGACTCTCATCACCACTTGCGGCAAAACTTGCACAGTCTAATTCTCCTTTCAGGCATTCGCAGTATTTATTGAGTCTCTCTAAATCAGGTTCATAATTTACGCACCATGCAAAACGGGTCTGACTTGCAAGAATATCACAAGGACAAATAAAATATCTGTAAATTCTACTGGTAGCGTTAAAACGAGCATTAAAGTCCATAGGAACTTCTTGTGCACTAACGATACGAATATCTTGGGGTAAAAAGGCGTTTATTGCTCTTTGATAGCGATCAATGGGAATTGTATCTATTGGAGAAATAAAATTTGCAGCCTGTGCCATGGCATGAACACCGCTGTCAGTTCTACCAGAACCATAGAGAGTAACTGGAGTTTTGTGTAATTTTTCGAGAGCAATTTCTATTTCACCTTGAACGGTTCGCATGGAATTTTTAATATCACCACAATCCTGTCTCTGCCATCCGCAAAAATCAGTTCCATCGTAAGAAATTGTTAGAAGAATATTACGCACACTTAAATCCTAAAAATCATCATCATTGAGTTCTTTTGTAAGCTTATCGTACAAATCTCTAGCTTTTTCAAGAAGTGGACCAGGTTTATCTTTAGACGATTTTCCTAAACCAAAGATTCTGGCAATGGCAGTCTTACTTTCAGCAAGTTTTTTTAATCTTAACTGCAAATCTTCCTGCTGGCCATAAGTATATTCAAGTAAACCGCAAAGATAGATAACTCCATCCCAACCATAATTTTTATCCATGTCAGGTCCCATATTTGCCAGAGTTGAACTCTTTTCGGTTCTTTCCTGCTCATTGTAGATAGCCTGCTGATAAAAGAAGAGTGCTTTACGGTAAAAAACGTCAGATACATAATCATAATTATGATCCGGGCACATCATATTTAATTCTTTGGTAAGCCAGGCAAGACGTATGCTCAAAATTGCACATTTTAATGTAGGAATTAATTCTTTATTAACTTCAGAATAAGTCAAAAGTGCAAGATAATACATGGCACAGCCATCAAAAAGAGAGCGTTCGTGTTTTAAATTAAAATGTGGAAAAACTATATCAACCTTCTTTTTACGTTCATCTCTTTTTTGGAATAAAACATTCTGTACATCTTTATTTTTAAGATCCTTAAAATCATTCCATAACAAAGCGGTATTACAGTTAGGACAAGCGCCAATTTCATAAATTAAAGGGAAAATTCGGCCAAACTTTGCAGAAGGTTCAAAAGTTCTATGCAAATCATCAGACAAACCGCCTGCAATCATTCGTCCATTACCACTTAACATAACTTCTCTATCAAAGGATTTATTGCAAACTGGACAGATAACCTTTTCTTTTGACCAATAGGAAATAGCAGGCTTTTTCTTTTCTGAAGAATTTTTTGATGTAACTGGCATTTTTCCTCCCAAATTTTAAATTTGTTCAATAATTACAAACGCACAGGCAGTTTCTTTTTCATGTGTTAATGATACATGAACTTGAACATTTCCGCATCTGTTTTTTAATAAATCAAGAGCTTTATTTTCTATCACAAGATATGGTTTCCCATTCTGATTATTTTGAATGTATACATCTTTTAAATCAAAACCAAGAATTCCAGTACCAAGAGCTTTACTAAAAGCTTCTTTAGCTGCAAATCTGGCTGCATAATGCTCACAGGACTTTTGAATTGAGCTGGCATTATTACATTCCTTGGGATTAAAAAATCTAGAAATCATTTCAGGATTTTTTACCCATTTCTCAAATCGAGAGACTGTAGCAATATCAACTCCAATTCCGTAAATCACTCTTTTTCTTCCTCAGTAACTTCTTCATGTGGTAATTCTGATTCAACCTGCTCGTCCTGAACCTGGTCTAAAACTTCTTCAACCTGTGGAAGAGGCTTTTCGATAACTTTAATCGAAACAGTTTTATCAGGTTTATTTATAAAAGCAACGGAGGCAGGAGTTTTAACAGTTAAAGGAACTTCGTAATCTCCAGGAACTGTGATTTCAGAACAATCTATAAAAATATCATTTTCACCAAACTCAAATTTTTCTAAAACTGGCATTGTACCGGCTAGAGTAAATGTAATAGCGGGAATATCATTTTCCAACGTTAATTCATCGCTTAAATTTAAAACTTTTATAGAAACATTCTCAAAAGTTTTTTCATAATCAGATGGAACAACTGTTACAGATACCTTAAAATCACTTTCCGGGAAAACTTGCAATGCAGAAACAATATTATCAAGTTTTATATCATTACTAAAACTTTTTGCAGCCCCTGAAACAAGTACCTTTTTAGTATAAATAAACTTTGTTTTTTCAATTATAGAAGAAGGACCAATAACTTTAACAGAAGATGGAGAAACCGAGATATCTTTGACCGTATAACCATGTTCAGGTTTACCCGAAACAGCAGGTTCAACTGGAATATATTTCATAATTTTTTCGTCAAGATTAACAGTTAATACTTCTGGTTTTACTGTAATTTCAAGGGGATCAGTCAGAGCAAGACCTTCAGATAAATTAATTCTGATTGGAACATCGTAAAAACCCTTTTCAGTAAATTCTGTTAAAGAAAGAACAGCCTTAATTCCTGATCCATAAATTGTTGGAATCAAATCTGCTGTTGATCTTACAGTAACTTTTACAAATCTTGGAAGTTCCGTTGTAGGTGTCAAGACCCCGTTTGATTCTACAGTCAATGGAACTGTAATTGTCTTTTTTTCAAGTAAAGTAACCTGATGAAAAATATAAATCAATAATGCCAGAACAAAACAAATAACCTTTGCAGTCCAGTTTTCAAGGATTTTATCAATCAATTTTTTTCTGTTCATCGATTGTATCCTCCATATTAAATGCTTCTGGGGTAATTTCTAACAGATTTTCCAGAATTTTTGTAATTTCCTTTACAGAAAGGTCATAATGCAATTTAGAATCATAGGCAAGACTTAATGCTCCAGATTCTTCAGAAACAACTAAAACTACGGCATCAGATATTTCTGATAATCCTAAAGCTGCGCGGTGTCTTGTACCAAAAGTTTTTTTGATATCATACTGTTCACTTAATGGCAAAAAACAACCTGCGGCAATCAATTTTCCCCCTTGAATAAAACATGCACCATCATGAAGAGGAGTATCCATACCAAAAATCGTTACTAAAAGACTTGAAGAAAGGTCTGCATTTAGCTTTGTACCTGTCTGAATTATATCTTCGTGTTTTGTATGTCGTAAAAAAACCGCAAGCATTCCTCTTTTTTGTTTAGAAAGCATATCTGCAGCAATCAAAACTGAGTCAACATAGGAATGTTTAGATCTGCTTCCAAAGGCGAACCATTGACTTTGCCCAAGTTTAAGGAAAATCTTTCGAATTTCTGGCTGGAAAATAATTGCAAAACTAACAATAAGAACAGGAAGGATTACACTTAAAATCCAAAGCATAGTTTCAAGTTTTAATAAATAGGCAATCAGATAAGCTACCGCAACTATGAGAGCCGATTTTATCAGCTGAAAACTATTTGTCTTAATAACTACTTCGTAGGCTTTATATAAAATAAAAGTAATAATTCCAATATCCAAAACAGGCTGAATATAACTGTAAACAAGTAAAAAACCGTCAAAAGATTTCAAAGCTTTCCTCTTACCTATTACTATAATCTAAGATTTTTAATGTATCTACTGTTTGTGCAACATCATGCACTCTTACTATTGTAGCACCTTTTTGAACAGAAATCATATTAAATGCTAAAGTGCCTGCAAGTCTTTGTTCAACAGGTCTTCCGGTAATTTCACCAATACAAGTTTTTCTTGATAACGCCATCAATACCGGATATTGTCCTTCACATAACAATCCGCACTTATTGATAAGATTTACATTGGCACTTAAATCCTTACCAAAACCTATACCAGGATCTAAAATGATTTTGTCTTTTTTAATTCCATTGTTCAGAGCAAATTGAACTCTTTCTGAAAGATAGGAATTAACTTCGTCAAAGGCATTTTCATATTTTGTATGATTTTGCATGGTAGAAGGATTACCCCGTTTATGCATTAAAATAACAGGAATATCAATAGAAGCACAGTAAGAAACCATCTCTTCATCATCTTCAAGTGCGCTGATATCATTTAAAATGTCGGCACCAGCTTCAAAAGCCGCCTTCATAACTTCTTTTTTACGGGTATCAACAGAAATGGGAATATCAGATTCTTTTCTTATCTGCTCAATTACAGGAATAAGCCTTTTAATTTCTTCTTCCTGTGAAACATAATCACTTCCAGGACGAGAAGATTCAGCACCTATATCAAGAATATCCGCACCGTCTTCTATTAATTTAAGTGCACGCTCAGTTCCGCCACGACTTTGTTCCCAGAAGGAATCTGGTGTAGCATTAACAATTCCCATTACAAACGCAGGTAATGAAGTTGTAATTTTTCGATTTTTTAAAGAAAGACTAAGCATTGTTTATTCCTTATTTAATAATTGCATCGCACTAAGCGTTAAATCTTCGCTTGTCATATCAGCCTGGAGGCAAACCTCTGCTCGAGTACCATGGGCATAAAATTTTGAAGGAAATGCCTTTACACTAACATTTCTATAACCTTTTTCTAATATCATAGATTGTAACCATTCAGATATACCGCCGTCTTTTATGCCGTCTTCGACAAGAACTATGCCATCATAACTCTTTGCAAAAGAATAAAAATAATCAAAGTCAAAAGGCTTAATAAATCTGAGAGTATATATATCTGCAAGGATATTTTTCATTGCCAGGGCTCTTACAGAAGTAACACAGTCGGAATACATACCCCCTGTACAAACAAATAAAACTTTCTTTGTTTCAGGTTCATCCTCTAAAAGAACTGCAAGAGAAGAAGCAATATCTTCTGCCTTAACTATGCATCCCCTTCCAATTTCGATTGGGCTTGAAAAAACAGCCTGTTCTGTTGGACAGGACATTTTGGGATATCGAATAATTACAGTTTTTTTACTTTCCACAGCGTAGTTAAAACACATGTCCAAATCTTTTGCACTTGAAGGACTCATCATAAATATATTTGGAACAGGCCTAAAAAGAGCTATGTCAAAAAGTCCCTGATGAGTTTCTCCATCTGCAGGCACAGGTCCAGCTCTATCTAGCATAATTACAGCTGGAATATCCTGTAAAGCTATATCGTGGATAACCTGATCTACGGCTCGCTGCATAAAAGTTGAATAAATACAAATTACAGGTAAGATACCGCCAACACTTAAACCGCCACCAAAAGTGACAGCATGTTCTTCTGCAATCCCTACATCAAAAAATCTGTCTGGATAATGACGGGCAAAACTATCTAAACCGGTACCTTTTGCCATAGCAGCAGTGATACATGCAATTTTACTGTTAGTTTTTGCAAGATTCATTAAACTATTACTAAATGCTTCTGTAAAACTTAAGGTATCAAATTTTTCCACAGTTCCGTCAGAAATACAGAAAGGACCTATTCCGTGGAATTTTTCCGGGTGATCTTCTGCAGGGCTATACCCCCGCCCCTTTTGTGTCATTACATGAACAACAACAGGCTGATTCATTTTTTTAACTTTATTTAAAACATGAATCAACTGCTTAAAATCATGGCCATCCAGAGGTCCAATATATTCACAACCAAGATCAGAAAAAAGATTTGTTGTAAGGAACATTCCTTTAACGCTTCTTTTAAATCTTCTGAAAAATTTAATTAAAAACTTATTTATAAAAGGCACCTTATCAAGAATTTTTTCAAATCCAGTTTTTATATTCTGATAAGATTTGCTCATACTGATTCGACTTAAATAACGGGAAATAGAACCTGTATTTGGATCTATACTCATTTGATTGTCGTTAACAATAATTATGAGATTTTTTGCAAGCTGACCGGCGTGAGCTATCGCTTCCATTGCCATTCCGCCAGTTAACGCGCCATCTCCAATTATTGCAATTACTTTGTCATTTCTACCCTGTAATTGCCAGGCCGTAAGTAAGCCCAAAGCACTTGAAATAGAAGTGGAAGAGTGTCCTGCATCAAAAAAATCATGTGGACTTTCATGTTTTTTAGTAAAACCGCTTAAGCCGCCATAAGTTCGAAGAGTGGAAAAGTTTTTATATCTTCCGGTAAGGATTTTATGGGCATAACACTGATGACTAACATCCCAGATAATAGCATCCTGAGGACTGTTAAATACTTTATGAAGAGCAATAGTCAACTCAACAACACCTAAATTACTTGCAAGGTGCCCGCCATTTTGACCAACAGTTTCTATAATTGTTTTTCTTATTTCTTTGGCAAGTTCTGTTAATTGTTTTTGAGAAAAATCCTTTATATCTTCTGGTGAATTAATATTAGAAAGTAGCGTAATAACTCCAAAAAATATCAAATAAGATTATACAAAAAAGACCGCGCCAGTATAATACTTTCGCGGTCTCAAATAAGACAGTTCAAAGTAACTATAAATTACTTTGCCTTATGTCTATTTCTTCTAAGCATCTTCTTACGCTTATGTGTCGCCATCTTCTGGCGTTTTCTTTTTTTTCCACAAGGCACGATGGCACCCCTCTACTAGTAAAGTGTTATATATTATTGCTTAAATCATTATTTAGGTCAATAGCACAAGCTTTATTTTTAAGAATTTCTTGTACTTTCTCAAGCATTTTCTGACTATCAGTCGCAGCAATATGAATGGCACCAGGAATATCTTTCATAAAGGTATATTGCTTTTTGGCATATTTGCGGCTGTTTCTTTTTATATTATATTTAATTTTTTCCAGCCCCTGCTCTGTGTTATAGTCATATTCAAACCATTCCCGGTAACCAATTGCCTGCATTCCAGGCATTTCTTTTTTTGCACCCTTTTGAATCAAAGAAAGGACTTCTTCCTTTAAGCCTGAATCAAACATTATATCTACGCGGTGATTTATTCTTTCAAATAATTCCTGACGCTCTCGTTCTAAAAAAATTGTAATAAAATCGAAATTTTCTCGTAGACTGGTATTAATAACAAACTGGCTTCTCGGTTTACCGGTTAAATAAAAAACTTCAAGAGCTCTTAAAATGCGATATTCATCATTCGGGTTTATTTTAGAAGCACTTTCAGGATCAACTGTCAAAAGTTCCTGATACATAACTTCTTTTCCTTCTTGAGAACAACGCTCTATTAATTTATGTCGTAATTCCAAATCAGATTCAGGTGTTTCAGGAAGTCCAAGTAAAAAAGAACGGATGTAAAATCCTGTACCACCTGCCACTACAGGAAGTTTGCCTCTTGAATAAATATCTTTGCACCACCAGTCAGCCTGTTCTACGAAATCTGCTACAGTAAATTGTTTATCATAGGGGATACAATCTATTAAATGATGAGAAAGTTCGCTCTGTTCCTGTAATGTTGGTTTTGCCGTTCCGATATTTAAGTCTTTATAGACCTGCATGGAATCAGCACTAATTATTTCGGCCTTATCTTTAAAAAAAGAAGGACTGCTTTTTCCGAATAAATTCAGAGTCAAAGCAGTCTTTCCTGTAGCTGTCGGCGCAAACAAAACCAAAACTGGAATTTTTGTCTGCATATTTAATGTCATTTATTTTGACTGTTTTTCAATGCGATAAGTTACCTTATTGCAGAAAAGCTGACGAGCAGCAACAGAAACAGCCTTTCCTGCGTTGCGTTCAATTTCTGGATCATTTACCTTAGCCATCTGATAAGCACGACGACTAGCGGCAACTGTAATTTCATAAATATTACCTGTAAAACTTGCTAACTGTTCTAATGGGAAAATAGTTTCCATACAATAAATACCACCCTAAATGATTTATTTAATTAGTATACTAAGAAAGAAAATTATTGTCAAAGACATGTTTGTTAAGATACAGGGCAACCGCATTATAAACTGTTCTGCCTACAAAAATGGCTCCCA
>CADBSK010000154.1 GCA_902797305.1 uncultured Spirochaetaceae bacterium
TTCTTTCGTTCAGAACCACGACTCGCACGAACCTTTTCTTAGTTTCGTCTTTCTTTCCTTCCCTTTACTGTCAAACATCTCTTTTTGCGTTACCGTCTCATGTGACGGTGAAAACTAATATATACTCTTATTAAAAAAGGGTCAATAGCATTTTTTATTTTTTTTGTGTTTTTTTTATTTTTTTTCTTCTTTTTTTAACAATTCTGCTCGTTTTGCAATTTCATCATCAATCTTTTTAATTTCTTCAAAAATTGCAACTACACTTTCTTCTGAAGCAGAGAGAACAGCAGTATCATTATTATTAAATTTTTCAAAAGCAAGCTGTCCTAACTTACAGATTTGTTCCTGCTTTTTTGATTCAAACTGATGCTTTTCAATTTTTATTACACTTTTATCACTGAAATTTTGAACTGCATTTCCTGCTTTTCCCAAAGCACTTTTTGACTTATTAAAAACCTTATCTAAGCCCTGCTTAAATTTTTCTTTTAATTCATTTGAATCCATATTCTTCCTCCTGCAACAGCACTTTATTTTAATATATAAATATTATTTATAAAAATCAAAGATAATTTTTAAGAACGTTTTATTGCCAGCATAGTTAAATCATCTTCCTGAACATCTTCCTTTAAGTTTTTATAAAAAACATAATTAGGATTCTTTGGTTTTAGTTCAGAAATCTGACAATATTCACTATAAAGATTAAAGTGATCTTTTAAAAACTTATCAATTGCAATATCAACTTCTACAAGGTCCTTTTCAGAAACATCCCGTGGCTTGTAAAATCTAAATACCTTTTCCATTGAAGAAAGTGCTAGAATTACATCCTGGGTTGTTCCCTGACAAGTAGTTAAATCAAACTCAAGACTTTCTCCCAAACTAGGATTTTTA
The DNA here is from genome assembly GCA_902797305.1 of uncultured Spirochaetaceae bacterium. Taxonomy (GTDB): domain Bacteria; phylum Spirochaetota; class Spirochaetia; order Treponematales; family Treponemataceae; genus Treponema_D. The sequence continues at coordinate 889 of CADBSK010000154.1, forward strand.
TCTTTTGCTAGAACATATTTTTTTCTGTGCAATACAGCTTCTGTAATTTCTTTTACACGGTTTTCGCCAAATTCTTCTTTTTCTGCTTCAAAAAGAAGGTTTCCGTATTCATCCTGAAGCTGCTCTCCATTTTGATTTAACTTAGGCTTCATTACGGCTGTAAAATCCGGATTACGCATTGATCGTCCATTTTCTTCGATACCGTCAGTATACAAAAGCAAAATATCATTTGGATTCAAATGTGCTTTATGAACTGTGTATCCACCCTTCATCTCAACCATAAAAGAAGGAATTGGACCTACAGCAGGAGTCTCAGGTAATTCTATTTTATTTAAAACCTTTGTTGCAGAATCATATATTCTTAACAGTTTATCACCTGCATGGCACATATAAAGATCTCCGGTCTTTGAATCGTAAAGGCTAATAAACATAGCAACGAATTTTCCTTTTATGTTCAGTCCTTCAAGAAAATCGTTTGCTTTATATACAAATTCCTGGAGCTTAGTTCCGTTTTTAGCATAAGACCAGTTTTCAAAATACTTTTTATAAAGAGTTGCAATAATTGTTACTAGAATTCCTGCAGGAGCGGCATGTCCTGAAGCATCACACTTAATCAGAACATACCATCTGTCATCAAGACGCTTACAATCAAAATAGTCCCCGGATACACCTGCAGCACCTTTATAATAAGCAAACTGATCAAATTTCGATTCTGTTATTTTAGAAATATTTTGTTTTACATTTCCGGCCAGGGGCTCTAATGGAACAAGTGCCTGCTGAATTTCGCTGGCATTGAGCTGAAGATTTAATTCCTGTGCATTCCATCCAAGATCCATCTGCATTCGGTTAACACTATCACCCAGACGACCAATTTCATTATTAGGAAGGTTTTCAAGTTTATTACCCAAAAGTCGTTCTTTATCGTGTTCTTCGGAAATATCTTTTACAGCTTTTTCAAGACGCCGGATTGGTCTTACAATTGCATTTGCAAATAAAAGAGAAACAATCACTCCCAGAGCGATAAGAATTACCGAGATAGAAAGAACAATTATCATAATTCTTACTTTTGCTTTATTTACGGAGTTAACAAGAGATTCTGTACTTACCTGAAGAAATACAATTCCATGAACAAGTTTAGAATCTGAATTACTGCGATATACAATTGGCTGATAGAACAAATAATCGGTTATTGAAGTATTTAATTTTTCAGTCTGGAATTTTGGAATAGATCCGGAATTTCGTAAAGAATCATTTTCAAATGCAAGTTTTAATTCCTGATCGAGTTTTTGTATTTTTTCATTTAATTGAGGAAGTTCTCCTCTTGCTGCTGAATCACGCTGTAACAGAAGCTCTTTTCTCTGTGAAAGCAACGCTTCATAATTTTTGAGAAGATACGAATCAAGCTCGATACATTTCTTTTCAATTTCCTGATAATTTTCAGAATTATTGGAAAGAAGGGATACACCAGGTTCATAAGAAGTTCTTCGCGAATTCAACCGGTCAATTTTTCCCTTTATATTCTGATCATTTGAATCCCAGACATGAAGAATAGAGTCTGATATTCCGTCAAAAGACGAATTCTTTACACCAGTAACGGTTATGTATTCTGCTTCGGAAAGAGAACTCATCTGATTATGAAGTTGTGACAATTCAAGCAAATCTTCTGAAGGTAAAGACGAATTAGCTCCTGTAACAATACTTTGCAAAAGTACGTCAACACGCTGCTGCAATCCCGAGGTTAAAGTTCTTTCCTGGGTACTTAGCATTGTTGTTCCAAGCAAAACCGAAATTAATATAATTGAAACAACAATGGCTGATGTAATAAATCCAAGCAAAGAAGTCTTTAAACTTCCTTTACGCTCTGAAGAAACCTTAATTTTTTGTGCCATAAGCTCACCTTTTTCAAGTAGCAGTACAAGATTTTTGGAAATTAGAATGTCTTTTATATTTTTTATAAGAGAAATTGCAAAAAGAATCGTTAAAAGCGATGCAAATATAAGAATTATATAAAGAATTATCAAAGCCCAGTTGAGATTTTTAAGATATACATATGGCTTTGCCTTCCACTTAGGAATATATTCGTATTCTTTATCGACTTTTACAGTACCGTTTGTTTCAACTTTTAATGCCGGGGTTCTGGTCATAACAAGACCGCGCTCAGAATGAACTATTCCAACATAATACTGTCCTTCATCAAGTTCAGAACCGATGTTAATTCCGGAAATTTTGTTTTCCGATACCTTAAATCCGTTTTGATTTCTTAAAACGGTCAGGTCATAGGGAGCTTTTCCATCTTTATCGATATAAATTTTACTGATTGTACCATCGTATAAGAAATCCTGACCAAATATATCAAAGGATAATTCTCCGAAAGAAGATTCTTTTGTTTTTAACGAAGAAATCAAAGTTTTAGGAATATAAGAATTCAGCAAGACAGGGAAACTAAGGCTTTCTCCTACATAACCTACACTATCCACTGCAGCAACGGAGAAGACATATACACCGTTTCTTAAATTATAAAACTTGCAGGAAGGTATACGGGCATTTATTGCCTGTTTTACAGTCGCTCCTTTTAAAAGTGCCGACTGGTATTTTTCCAGTAAGGAAGTGGAATATTCATTCAGATCCTGTTCAGATACCTTTAATGGATGTCCAGGCCTTCTTGTGTAAAGAGAAGAGACAGGTCCAAGGTACTTGATTGCATAAGAAAAGCCATCAATATCCTCATCCAAAGGAGAAGGACTCCATTCCAAAGTAAAAGTATTAGAAGATTTAAATGTATTAGTTTCAGTTTGAATTTCCTGTGAAATTACAGGTTTTTGAGGAGGTGTTAAATCCAGATAATAACCAAATACTGCTGAATCAGACCAGTTACCAGCACCGTCTAAGACCTTTACCTTAACGAACCAAAGCCCTTCTTCATCACAAGATAAACTTAAAGTTGAATTTTTGGCTTCCATGAGGCCGGTTCCATTATGCTCGGGTTCGACAGCACTATCTTTTGACCAGCTGTAAACATAACCATCGATTCCAGAAGAATCTTTTGGAAGAGATACTGAAAATCTGACCTTTTTATTTTTTGACCTTTTTCCCTCTTTATAGTTAAACGCAGTAATAGTCGGCTTATACACAGTTGTATCTGGTAATCGTAAAATAATTCTTGAACTTGAAGAAGAAAAATCTTCCTGCCATGCAAAAGCTAAACGATTTTGATTTATTAAAGGAATTGGAAACAATGCATTATTTTTTGAAGAAGATAATTTTTCTGTTTCCCATAATACGCCATCAAAAGAAGATATATAAACAGAATTTTGTCCAGAGCGATTATCGTACCAAGAACTATACAATTGAGAATCATAACTAAAAAGAATTCCATTTTTTGCGTTTGCTGATTCAGTCAATTTTTCAGAAGTAGCAGAAATTGTTCCCTGAGCATTTATCTGCTGCACCCAGATTGATGATGTGTTTTCGTTTTTTACACAGCGTTCCCAAATTACATATATTGAATCCTTAAAACAAAGTGCATTTGGACGCTGGTTATCGTAATCGGAAAAATCTTCAATACTTGCAAAAGATTGTTCGCCGGTTATTAAAACTGGCTGAGACCAGGATCTTAATCCATCGTTACTTACTGCAGAATATAATTGATATGTAGTCGAAA
>CADBSK010000155.1 GCA_902797305.1 uncultured Spirochaetaceae bacterium
CAAAAACGGCTTATCAAAACCGCAAACTAGTTTGCTACACGCGTTTTGTGCTTGTAATTATATTCATTCGCCGCTCACGCGGCAGCATAAAATGAGTGTTTTTGTAAGCCAGTTTGCTCCTTCGCGCCATTTTTGATACAAAGTCAAATATAATGCGTTTGCCCTGTAAATTGTTACTCAACTACTTGTAAAAAAAACGGATTTCCGATAATATTAATTTATCGCCGGGATGGTGGAATGGTAGACACAAGGGACTTAAAATCCCTCGGCAGTTAAATGCCGTGCCAGTTCGAGTCTGGTTCCCGGCAAAGACCTCGTTTTGAGGTCTTTTTTTGTTTTAAATGAATTGCGCATTGATATAAAAGACAAAAGGGCTGCCCGTAAGCGGACAGCCCTTTTGTTTCAAGAGTTATTTTTAAACTATTTAATCAAGAGCTCTGCGAAAGCTTTAAGAGCTGGTTCCATGTTATTTGAAAGAACTGCTTTTGCAAGCTTTTTACCAAGTTGTACACCTTCCTGGTCAAAACTATTAACATTCCATACAAATCCCTGGAACATTACTTTATTTTCAAAGTGTGCAAGAAGAGCTCCTAAAGTTTTTGGAGTAAGCTGTTTACCATAAATCAAGCTTGATGGTCTGTTTCCAGCAAATGATTTATTTGGATCAGCATCTTTTTTACCACAAGCAAATGCAACAATCTGGGCAACAACATTTGCACAGAGTTTAGTCTGACTTGTAGAATTTTCGATTACAACATCTTTTCCTGTCTGATTTTCGCTGAATGCAATGAACTGGAGAGGAGTAATGTTTGTTCCCTGATGGAGCAGCTGATAGAATGAGTGCTGACCATTAGTTCCTGGTTCACCAAAGATAACAGGTCCAGTTACATAGTTGATTGCATCTCCGTTACGGTTAACTGATTTACCATTTGATTCCATATCAAGCTGCTGCAAGTGAGCAGGGAAGCGGCTTAAAGCCTGTGAGTATGGAAGAATTGCTGTTGCAGGGTATTCCTGAACATTTCTTTCGTAAATGCCAATAAGTGCGTCCATAAGGGCTGGATTCTTGCGGATGTCTTTTTCTGTAGCTGTTTTATCGCTTGCTGCAGCTCCATCGAGGAAGTCAGCAAATACTTTTGGTCCAAATGCAAGTGAAAGAACTGCTCCACCAACACCAGAAGTTGACGAATAGCGACCGCCGATGTAGTCATCCATGTAGAATGCCTGCATGTAGTCAGGATTGTGAGCTAAAGGACTTGTTTCGCTTGTAACTGCAATCATATGTTTAGAAACATCGAGACCAGCCTGTTTGATAAAGTTTTTAACAAATGATTCGTTTGTAAGTGTTTCGAGAGTTGTTCCTGATTTAGAAACAAGAATGAAAATTGTGTGTGCAAGATCAAGAGAAGCAACAACTGCAGCTCCATCATCAGGGTCTACATTTGAGATAAAGAATGCCTGCATCTTGAAAGTATTGTTTGCCTTTGCCCAGTTTTCGAGAGCCAGATACATTGCTCTAGGGCCAAGGTCAGAACCACCAATACCAATCTGACAAACCTGAGTATATTTTTCGCCTTTTTCGTTTAAGATTTTACCGTTGTGAACGGCATCTGCAAAATCTGCAATTTTTTTCTGTTCGTTGATGTAAAAATCTCTTTTATTTACGCCATCTGCGATTACATCTTTACCCAGTTGTCCCCGGGTAAGCTGGTGTAATACCATGCGTTTTTCACCAGTGTTAACAACTTCACCATTATATAATGCTTCAAATTTTTCAAGGAGTTGAGCTTCTTCTGAAAGGTCTGCGAGTGTTTTAAGTACCTGCTCATTTACCTGTTTAGCAGCATAGTTGTATGTTAAGCCTTCTGCCATAGGAATTGAATATTCCTTAATGCGTTTTACAGCATCTGCTGAAGAAAGTTCGTCTGCAACAGAAACCATACCTTTTAGTGACTGCAATTTCTTCCATGATGAAAGAGTATCTGCGTTTGCCCATGTAGCCATTTGGAGCCTCTTTAAAAATTTGATTACTTAAAATTCCCTAAATAGGGTTGCTTTACTATAGCGAATTTTTCTTTTTATTACAATTATGACTTTTCTTTTAATAGGTTTAACGCTAAAATAAAAATAGGAAAGTCTATTGAGAGGTTAATTATGGAGAAATTTATTTTTGGTAAGCCTTTTGAAACAGAGTCTGTTGTGAATTATCCGTCTGATGCAAAAGTTTATTTAAATGAGCCTGATGCATTGAAATATGGGAAAATTACTTTTGATAAAGGTTTTTGTTTTGAATATGAATTGTTAGATACTGATAAAGTTTTTGGTCTTGGACAGACGACTTCTGGCATAAATAAACGAGGAAAAGTCTATGAAAGCTGGTGTTCAGATGACCCTTACCATACAGAAGAAAAAAAATCTCTGTATGGAGCACATAATTTTTTAGTTGTTCATTCAGAAGAAAAGAATAAAACTTTTGGCTTATATTTTGATTATCCTGGAAAAATAGTATTTGATGCAGGTTATACACAGGTAAACAAATTAAAAATTACTGCAGATAAAAGGGACTTAACTCTTTATGTTATTGAATCAAGGGGAGAGAAAAAAGTTTTATCAGTTGTAGAACAATTCCGTCAAATTATTGGAAAAAGCTATATTCCTCCTTTTTGGGCATTTGGCTTTATGCAGAGCCGATGGGGCTATGGTACAGAAGAAGACTTAAAAACCGTATATCAAAAATATAACGAATTAGGAATCCCTTTGGACGCATTGTTTTTAGACATCGATTATATGGATGAGTTTAAGGATTTTACAGTTCAAAAAAAGAATTTTTCTGATTTTAAAAAGACGGTTTCTGATTTTAAGAAGAAGAATATTCATATTGTTCCGATTATTGATGCTGGTATTAAGGCAGACGAGGAGTTTGATATTGATCAGGAAGGGGTAAAAGAGAATTATTTTTGTAAAAAAGCAGATGGTTCTCTTTTTGCAGCCAGAGTATGGCCTGGATTATCCCATTTTACAGATTTTTTAAATCCTTCTGCTCGAAGATGGTTTGGAAGCAAATACAAGGTACTTACAGATGCAGGAATCGATGGATTTTGGAACGACATGAATGAACCTGCTTTGTTCTATTCTGAGGACGGAATAAAAAGCGCATATAAAAACGTCAGGGAAATGATTTCTAATGAAAATCCAAATGTTTATAGCACCTGGGATGTAAAAAATCAGATAAATTCTTTGCAAAATAATGAAAATGACTATAAAAGTTTTTATCATCAGGTTCCTGAGAATCTGGCCGGTAATTATGGTGAAAAAATTGATGGTATGAGAGGGTTTGTAAATGTTAATCATTATGATGTTCATAATCTTTATGGATACAATATGACTCGTTCCGCATCTGACTACTTTACACAAAATATAAAGGATCCTGTTCTTCTTATTTCAAGGGCCTCTTATATCGGAATGCATCGTTACAGTGGAATCTGGACTGGAGATAATTTTTCGTGGTGGAGTCATATTCTTTTATTGATAAAGCAGCTTCCTTCTCTTAATATGTGCGGATTTTTGTATACAGGCTGTGATTTGGGTGGTTTTGGTTGCAATACAAACAGAGAGCTTTTGCTTAGATTTATGGCTTTAGGTGTATTTACACCGCTTATGCGTAATCATTCTGCGCTAGGTACAAGAGAGCAGGAATGCTACAGATTTGAAAAGCCTGAAGATTTTAAAGGAATTATTGATTTTAGATATCGAATGATTCCTTATCTTTATAAACTCTTTACAGAATGTGCAGAAAAGGGGACGATGTATTTAAAGCCTTTAAGTTTTGATTATCCCCAAGATAAAATAGCCTGCGATATAGAGGATGAATTAATGCTTGGAGACGATATATTGCTTGCTCCGGTATATACTCCAAATTCTCGAGGAAGAACAGTATATCTACCTCAAAAAATGGTTTGTATTTCTTGTGGTAAAGGTTCAGGACTTGATTTTGGAAAACCTGAGTTTATAGTAATGGAAAAAGGCCTTCATTATGTAGAAATGCCTTCTGACAAAATTGTTTTCTTTAAGAAAGAAAATGCTAAGATTTCTGTGGTAAAACCGGCTTTAACAACAAAAGAGCTGAATCTTGATTCTGTAGAAGAATGGTAAAGACAGTAGAAGTTTTGTAAAGAAACAAGAAATCTTTTTATAAAAAAAGAGCACCTTTGAACCTCGAGTTTTGTTAGAACTAATGGTTCAAAGGTGCATTTTTTTGGACTTTCAGAAATTGCTATTCAGAATATGTGAGAACTGTATCTCCTGAATAGGTTATGATTCCTGAACGGTTCCAGATTTCGTTAGTGTTTTCTGGATTACATCTTAATAATTCAAGGCTATCAAATTCTTTTGAAGTCTTAAATGTAACTGTTGTTCCAGAAATACTACCCAATGTAAGGTATTGTTCAGCTTCGGGAGTAGTGAATAATACCCAGATTACAGCGTTTCCATTCTGGTACCAGTCAGGGCAGTTTGTAACACTGTATTCTATTAATTCATCAACAAGAACGCCTTCTATGTCTGGAGCTTCTGGAGGAGTCTGCTCTGGTTCTACAAATGCTTTGAGTGCTTCTGCATCGTTTTCTACAGTTGTTGGAGTAGCTGTAGAGTTCTGGAGATATAATCCATTGTTTACAAATGCGATTCCGTCAAAGAATTTTGTATTACCGCCATCCTGGCTGATGATTACATTGCTTGGTTCAAGATAGAAACTGTACTTGTAAATGTATTTTCCATCTTCTGATAGACCTAGAAGTGTTAAAACATCTCCTGGCCATGAGTTATCTGTGAGCTGGCTTACTTCTGTATTCCATGCCCAGATATTATATGTGTTTTCGGTGTCTGCTCTAAAATATAGGGAGTATGGCTTTTGTTCATCGCCATTTTTCGACGCATTTGGATTTACGTGTAACTCTCCTGAGCAGCCTGCATAAACTAAAACCGAAAGACCTAGGATTAATGAATAAAGGATTTTTTTCATAATCTTACCTCTTATAAAACAAACTTTTAATGGTTAAATATCCCAACGGATACCAACACGAACAGCTGCTTTTCCATCGTAATAGTCAACAGCATCGATAGTTCCCTGTGCAGACTTATCATCCCATCTAGAACTTACATTTGCTCTATCAAGGCTCAGTTTATCCTGGCCGCCGTCAAATAATTTGTATGAATCCATGTTGTATACAAACTGACTGTAGATGGTTGCTCTCTGTAAAATGTTCAGCTGTTTTGCAAACCCAAGGACAAAGGCAAATGGATTGTTTTCTGCTTTATTATAGGAAAGGGCTGCCTGTGTATTTTTAACTGTTTTGAGACCTACACCACAAGAAACCTTGATGTTTCCTGATAGGCTTGCTTCTCCAATCAAAGTATTAAACAGGCGAATTGAATTTGTGTTGTCTAAACCGTAGTAAAGGGTAACACTTCTTAAAGCTGGACCAATGTTATTGATTTCATACGAAAGGCCTGCTTTCTTTGCTCTGAAAATAGAATCGCTGGATTCGTAAACATTTTGAGTCCAGTTATCACCAGAACTATAGGTATAGGCTCTAACATTAAAATCACCGTAAAGAGATAAGGACATGTCAGTATTTGGAATTGAATAACTAACAGAAGGTTTAAATGTTAATTCAGCACCTCCTGTCTGGTTATAAAGTGGTTCCATAAAATTTTTACAGCGGTTGTAGTACCAGTTTCCGTCGGCAACTGTTCCAGAAGCTTCCCAGTAGTTGTTCTTATTAAATCTTGTATCCTGGCTTAAGTTTTCTAGAGGAAGGGTTGCTCTGATTCCGAGGTTCAGTACAAGTGAAGAATCCATGAGTTTTACATATCCATCGATATCGATATTCTGGCTATTTAATACGCCTAGCTGTTCAGATAAGTCAAATGTACCGTCATCTGAATTTTCTTTTACGTAGAGTTCAGAAGCCTGCATACCTCGGAGGCGATAACTTGCATTAATTGCATAAGTATCAGTGTAATAACTTGCTTTTACCTGTCCGGCCATGTTTTTTATGCCTTCAAAACTTCCTGAACGATAGAAAACATCAGAAGAATAACCGAAGTAATCTGCCGAGATATTGTTTTCTGATTCTGTGAAAGCTTTTTGATGAAAGGCAACAAGTCCCTGAGCTCCAACAAAGAGTTTTCCCTGTCCGATTCTGAACAGATCTCTTGCTCCAAAAACAATGTCCTGTTCTACAGAATCGTAAAAGAGGTTTCCATTGTCGTACATACCGTTTGACTGAATATCCAAGGCCAATTCTCCTTTTTTAACACCAATCCAGCCAAAGTGTCCGTATAAAGTTCCTTTGCGGTCTGCAGATTTGTTTGGAGAAAATCCTGCAGTAAAAGTAAGACCTGTTAACTGTTCCAAAGCAGAAACAACTCTGCTACCCATTGTAAACTGGTTGTATCCACCTACATGCTGATAGCCGGCTGTCCACTGATCATCTACAACCTTCCATAAAATTGGCTGGCGCAAATCTAATTTTGCATAGTTAAATCCTGCAGAAAAATTAACATATGGTGTATCGATTCCAAATTTGAGATGGCCAAGGTATGCGGGAGTTCCAGGTCCTGTGCCTTCAAGGCCACTGTTGTTTCCTGACTGTGCTGCATATCCAATCAGGTTACTGATGATGTTTTTTCCAAAATCCAAAAAACCGTCTTGTGGATTAACGGTATAATCTCCGTTTTTAGTGCGGTGCATAAGATAGATTGGATAAACATCAGGGATGATTTGGTCATCCAGTTCAGTTTCTGCAAGACAGATTTCTAAAAACAGAGGACTGTTTGGTAGAAAGTTTCCGATAAGTTTATTGTAAGATTTAAAACCAAAAGTAATGCTGTCTGCATCAAACCCTTTAAGGGTTGGAGTATTTTCGCTTTGAGTAGAAAACTTTGACTGAAGACCAATCATTGACCAGGTATGAAATTCTACCTTGGCCTTTTCTGATTCCTGAGCAAAAAACAGTGATGTACTGAGTAATAAAGCAAATGCTAATCCTATGTGTTTTTTCATAGTAACCTCCAGTTACACTTGTTATTTTGCAGCTTCCATTGCAGCTGCTGCAGCGTTTAGATTTGATCTAACATCTCCACCGTCCCAGATTCCTGCATAAGCAGAGTTCATAGCAGACCAGTAGGTTCCAAGCTGTGGAATTGTAGGCATAGGGCGTGCGTACTTTAACTGTTCCCGGATTCCGTTTACAAGTTCATTGTCGATGTGAATATCTTTTCGAGGTGGAATCTGATTTGTCATTTCGTATCTCTTCTGAAGAATTTCTTTAGAAGTAAGGAATCTTGCAAATTCTTTTGCTTCTTCCGGATGTTCGCTGTATGAGCTTACAAATGCCAAACGAACACCTGAGAAAGAAACTGTATTCTGTTTTGAAGGAAATTTAGGTAGTGGTGCAACGCCAAGATTAATTCCCTGTTTGGTAAAGGTAGGAATTGACCATGGTCCTGTAATAATCATAGCGGCATTACCTTCGCTAAACTGTGCGTTACAGAAATCTCCGCTGGCATCGCTTGCAGGAATATCCAGAATTTGTTTTCTTAAGTTCTGAAAATAGGTAAGACCTTTAATTGCATTAGCACTGTTTAAATTGTGCTGTTTTCTGTCGTTACCGTTTGGCCCAAAAAGTGGTGCATCAAAACTTTCCATAAAGATATAGTCGTAGTATCCGTCACCAACAGACCAGACAAGGGCGTATTTATTTTTAGGTTTATCGTTAAACTTCTGAGCAAAAGAAATAACTTCATCCCAGGTTTTAGGGGCTTGTTTAATTAAATCTTTATTATAAAAAAGAGCATAGGTTTCTGCTGCAAGAGGGTAGCCGTAACAAATGCCTTCGTATGTAGAACCAATTCTTGCCATATCAAGAAAATCTTTCATGTATTCCTGTGCATTGTCGATTGGAAGAATGTTTCCGCTTGAAACAAGAGCTCCGATGTGGTCATGTGGACATACAAAAACATCTGCACCTACACCTGCAGGTCCGTCAAGTTCAATTTTTGCACGGGATTCTGTATGACCGACTGCTTCATAGGAGATTTTTACTTTAGGATTAACTTTGCGGTACTGATCAATTGCCCAGAGAATAAATGCACTTTCGGGACCGCTGGATTCCCATACTTTAAGGTTGACTCTGTTACTTGCCTTAGGGGCTGCAAAGAGATTCAATGCTAATACGCTGGTTAAAACAGCAGAAATAATCTTTTTCATAATTACTCCAAAAAAAAGGTTAAACAAATATAAGGTTTACCGCTAAACCATAAACAGTATCATCCTCTTTTTATTTTAAAGCAAGCAAAAAAACAAAAAAAATTAAATTTTTTTAACAGATTCCCGTTCTATGAGTTTTGTTTCTATAGATGCAACATTTTCTTTTTCTGTTTTATTTATTTTATTGAGTAATTGTTCTACAGCTTTTTTACCTTTTAACGAAATTTGCTGATCAATCGAAGTTAGTTTTGGAACAGTAAATTCATCTATTGAGAGGTTGTCAAAGCCAATTATAGAAAAATCATTGGGACATTTAATTCCGTTTTCAGAGGCGCCGCGCATAATACCCATACTGCATAAATCGCTGGTACTTACAATTGCAGTAAAATTTAATGTATCGCGATTAATACTTCTTCCAAATTCAAGGCCACCTTCATAATTTGGAACGATAGGTCGGCACATATCGGGAGTAAAGTCTATTCCGTGTTTTTTTAGGGCATCGTGATAGCCCCTAAAGCGCTTTTCCAGGAGAAGATTTCCTTCGTGTTCTGCGGCAAAAATAATTTTTTTATGCCCGTTTTGAATCAGGTGCTCTGTTGCTAAAAAACAGCCCTGATAATCGTCACATCTTGAGTATGCAACGCCTTTTATATCAGCATAACTATCAATCAATACAAAATTTTTATTCTGATAATCAGGAATTTGTTCAATAGTTTCATTAAAGAAAGGAAGTAAAAAAATTGCGCCGTCAATATTCCATGTTTTGTACATTACTTCAATTTCTTTTGGTTCGTATACAGACCGGAGAAGTACATAGTAGCTGTTTTCCATTAGTTCCCGTTCGATTGACGCAATGAGTTCTGTAAGATACTGGTTATAAATGGAATCCAGTTCCTGTGTTTTTACATAAGGAGTAACAAGGAGAATTAGGTGCGAGGATTTAGAAGAAAGTGTTCTTGCCATCAGGTTAGGTACAAAGTCGTATTTTTTTATAACGGCATTTACTTTTTCTATAGTTTGTTTAGAAACTTTTTTGTGGTTACCACTAATAACATTTGAAACGGTCATCATACTGACACCGCATTCCAGAGCAATATCTTTTAACGTCATGTAAATAATCTAACACAGAAAAAAAAAGTTGACAAACAGAAAAAAAGAATTAATATAATTGTAGTTTACCGCTAAACCAATTATATGCGCCGCTAACACGGTGTTTTTATAGGAGGCATGATAAAAATTACTTCCTTGTAATTTTTATCATTTTAGTTTGAAAACGCGGTGCATTTTCAAACTAAGATTCTCGCCATCCCTGG
>CADBSK010000156.1 GCA_902797305.1 uncultured Spirochaetaceae bacterium
AAGGCTTTAGCGCGAGTGACGGGGCTCGAACCCGTGATCTCCGGCGTGACAGGCCAGCGCGATAACCAGCTTCGCTACACCCGCGTGCTGATGTTTATAATATATAGATTTGCTAAAAAAAGGTCAATAGAGTAATGCAAAAAAAAGATATTTTTTTCAATTTTTTTGTCGTATATGTGTTATATTATAGATATACGAGAGGTGCATTATATGGAAATTGACTGCAGGGAATTTGGATATCGTTTTTTAGAAAATAACACAGTTGAGTTTTATTGTGATAAGTCTCTCTATCCTGAAATCTTAAAATCAGAAGATATGTATGTCACAGGATCTTTTAATGGCTGGCTTACAACAGGGGATTCCTCGTGGAAGATGGAACTTTTGAGTGTAAATAAGAATCCGTACTATTCTTTGATTAAATCCATTGATTCCGTAAAGATTCCGGGCAATTCAGGTTTTCCTGAGTTTAAATTTTTCAGATTGTCAGAAACAGGTTTTAACCTTATAGAAGAAGATGAAACTAAACGTCCAAATATCTTTTTAAAGAATAAAATTATTCTTTTTGATGATGAAGACTATGAAAAGATGCGCTACTATCAAAATCACAATGAATTTGAAAAGAAACTTGCTGATTTTGACTTGAATTGCCCTGCCTGCCGTGCAGAAATTTCTAATTTTAGACTTGTTCCTGGGACAAAGTGTCTTTTTAGGGGATATCATCCTTATAAAAAATCCCGCTCTTATATGGATACGGAAAATGAACGAATTAATCTGGTTCAAAAAGCCATGGAATTATACGGTATCAAGTCTGATATCACACTTTCTGGTTATGAAAAACCTTATGATTTTTTAGGCGAAGAAATGCCTGATTATATGAAAAAAATCGAGGATAAAAATAACAGATTATGCGTTGATATCGATTACAATTTGGTGTATTTTCATTCAGATGCTGCAGAGTATTCAAATGTTCTTAGAACAATTTCTCTTTTTATGTTAAATCATCCTGGTCCGTTTTATATTCACTGTCGCTTAGGTAGTGATCGTACCGGGGTAACAAGTGCTGTTTTTGCCTCTCTTTGCGGAGCTTCATGGCAGGAAATTAGTGAGGTTTTTGAAAAAACGACTCATTGTGGAATTAACGAAGTCAGAGATAAAAGAATTTTGCAATACAGTCTTAAAAGAATGATTGGTTTTGATCCTACAAGTTCAAAAGATCTTGCATCTCTGATGCAGCGTTATTTTATTAAAGAAGAAATACTTAAACCAAAAGAAATAGAAAAGTTAGTGCATAAATTAAATATTCCATGTAGAAAAAAAGAAACTGATTATTTCGATTTTACTGGAAATCACATTTGTGCCAAAAAAAAGGCAAATATTTTATAATTTGAGGAAATATATGGCAGAAGAATGCAATCATGATTGTGGTTCATGTGGTAAATCATGTGAACAGAGAGATTTACATGTAAATCTTCGAGCGGGGAGCAGCGTTAAAAAGGTTATAGGTATTGTAAGTGGTAAAGGTGGGGTTGGAAAATCCCTTGTTACGAGTTTACTTGCATGCAAAATGACTCAAAAGGGATATAAGACAGCTATTCTTGATGCAGATATTACAGGACCATCTATTCCAGAGAGCTTTGGCGTTGGAATGAGCCGTGCTGAAGGTGATGGGGAGTCCTTGAATCCTGTTATTACAGATTCAGGAATTCAACTTATGAGTATGAATTTCCTTTTGCAAAATGAAAATGATCCCGTAATTTGGCGCGGACCTGTTATTGCTGGTGCCGTAAAACAGTTCTGGACAGATGTAAACTGGAAAGATGTAGACTTTATGTTTGTAGATATGCCTCCTGGAACAGGCGATGTACCTTTGACCGTATTTCAGTCATTGCCAATAGATGGAATCATTATTGTTTCTTCTCCTCAGCAGCTTGTTAGAGTTATCGTAGAAAAAGCTGTAAAGATGGCTCAGTTGATGAATATTCCTATTCTTGGACTTGTTGAAAACATGAGTTATGTAAAATGTCCTGACTGTGGAAAAGAAATTACTGTGTTTGGTAAGAGCAATATCGAAAAGATTGCAGAATCTTTTAAGATTCCGGTTTTGGCAAAGATTCCAATGGAAGAATCAACCTCCCGAGCTATTGACTCAGGAGATGTTGAAAGTATTGAAAGTCCTTATTTAGATAAGGCTTCTTCTGTTGTTGAAGATTTGTTAAAGTAGGTTTCCAGAAAGTTATCGACGGTGCTCCAGTACAGTTCTGGATTTGTATGCATAGAACGGGAATGGATTGCGCCGTCTATAACGAGTGCTTCTTTTGGACAGGAAGCACTTTTATATAATTTTCCATGCATTTTAAAAGGTACAAATGAATCTTTATTTCCGTGTATAAAAAGAATAGGTATGGATGTGTTTTGAACCGCTTTTATAGGACTTGCATCTCCAAAGAAAAATCCATATTTTAATTTACACATTATCGAAGCAATATTTATGATTGGAAAGGCTGGTAAATGAAAGTCTTTGTGTAAAACGCTTGTAAAGATATCATTTACGCTTGTATAGCCGCAATCTTCAACTGCAACAATTACATTTTTGTCGAGATCAAGTTCTGTAGTCATCATGATTGTGGCTGCTCCCATTGAAACTCCGTAAAGTCCGATTTGAGCATCAGCATCGTGACTGTTAATGAATAAAATCCAGCTGGTTACGTCGTAGCGGGCGTTAATTCCCATATCTATGTAGTTACCTTCGCTCCAGCCATGACCTCTTTGACCTGGGGCAATAATATTGTATCCCTTGTCGTATAAGTGCTTTATATATAAAGACATTGATAGAACATTGGCTTTATATCCGTGCATTATGATTATGTATTTATTTGTTGGTATTTTTTGCTTTAAGAAAAATGCATTGAGAACCAGACCGTCATGGCTATATGTAGAAACTACTTCTGCAGAGTTTCTTATCCATGAATATGACTCTCTAAGTTCTTGTGCCATCTGGTCGCTCATGTTCAAATAGGTTTTAGTGTAATCAAACTCAGATTGAATAAAAGCTGGTGATTCAGGACATTGTTCCGGCTTTACAGGATTTAGTGAAAAATTAAGTAAGAAACTTGAACCTGCAATAAGCGTTACAATAAAAACGGTTATCAAAAAAGCGATGATAGCCTTAATTAAATATTTCTTGTTTTTCATAGAGTCCATCCTTTTATATTGTTTATTGATCTTCTGGTTCAAGACCCTTAACATAATATTCCTGAGGAATTCTGCTTGGGCGTCCCTGGTGATTGACACAAGCCCATGTAACTGTTGCTTCCGTACAGACTGTACCGTCTTCTTTGCGGATTACCTGCTTAAACTCTCCACTGATGTGTTTTAATTTTGACGGATAGGTTTCGATAAAGAGTTTTTCATCAAGGAATGCCGAAGCCTTATAGTAGATATCTACGTGTGTTACATAAAGGTAATAACCTGCTGCAATAATTCCTTTGTAATCAAAGTTACATGCATGCAAAAAATCCATTCGGGCATATTCAAGGTAATTTTGATAAACGGCATTGTTTACATGATTGTAAGAGTCACATTCATAAGGGCGTACTGTAAGTTCTGTTATATGTTTCATAATAATTTGATTATATGATAAAAGTATAAAATGTTATATACTACGAATATGAAAAAATACTTTTTATGTATCGCTTGTCCTGTAATTCTCAGTTTTTTAATTACTGGCTGTTCAGTCAAAAGAGAAGAAAAAATATTAAAGCAAAAAAAAACTCAGGCTTTAGATTCTTATGTTTCAAGTTTGTCATTAGAAGAAAAAGTAGGTCAGATGTTTATAGAAAACCTTGAGGGTAGCAGAAAATTTGTTCCTGTAGAGCATTATAAGGATTTAAGCGATACAGTGGATTCTGTTTCTGTTAGTAAAGCTCTTGTTCCCGGGGGATATATATTTTTTTCATATAATCTTGATGATAAAATAGAAAATGTAATGGAATTTACAGATTCTATCCGGGAATACGCTTTTAATAACGATATAATTATTCCTTTTCTTGCAATTGATCAGGAGGGCGGACTGGTAAACAGACTTAGAGCATTAAACGGACCGCTTCCATCAAATGAAAGGGTAGTACAAAAGCTTAACAGTCAAAAAGCTTACAGGTTGTATGAACTTCAGGCAGTTCAGATGAGGGCATTAGGATTTGATATGAATCTAGCTCCCGTTGCCGAAATTTGTACCGAGTTTAATAAAGATTTCTTAAATGGCAGAAGTTTTGGTTCTGGTGAAGAGGTAATAGAATTTGGAAAGGCATGTGTTCAGGCTTATGAACAAAATGGAATTGCTACAGTGTTAAAACATTTTCCGGGAAATACAAACACCGATCCTCATACAGGTTTACCTGAAATAAAGCTTTCTATGCAGGAGTTAAATGATTCTCTTGAACCTTTTTATGAATTGTTAAACTTTTCAAGCTGTGTTCTTATGAGCCATGCAAGAACCACTGCACTGGATAAAGATATTCCTGCCTGTCTTTCATATGAATGGGTAACTGGTGTATTAAAAAATAAACTCGGATATAAAGGTATAATCTTTAGTGATGACATTTTTATGGGGGCATTACAGGATAACGGATATTCTCCCGAGAAAGCATGTGTAATGGCCGTAGAATCTGGCGTAGATTGTATTATGATTTCGGAAAAAAGGTTTAGTAAGGCTGCAAAGGTACTGATTCAAAAAGCTAGAGAAGATACTGCATTTGCAGATAGAATTAATGAATCTGTTAAAAAAATTATTTTATATAAGATTCAAAAAGGAAGTTTTATCTACGAAAGACAAGATCGTGAAAAAAATGATTATGAACTTACCCTTAAGCCTGCGTTAAATAAAACTGATATTTCAGAAAGATTAGATTCTTTTAATACAGCAAAAAAGGAAAATATTCAGATTTATACTGAATATTTTTACAACAAGTAAGGAACGTTTATGTCAAAAAATAAAGGTGCAAAAGCGAATCTTGTTCTAAAAGGTAAGGAAGGGTTTGAAAAGTATTACTCTGACCTTTATGGTTTACGCTGGCCTTTATTAAAAGAGGCGCTGGTAAAAGATAGTGTTTATGCAACTCTTTATTGCGGTGGAACTGAAAAATATTATCTGGATCCAGCCAGTGTATTTGCTGCTATGCAGTTACCTTTAACTGGGGCTACAAGGATTCTTGATATGTGTGCTGCTCCAGGAGGTAAAACACTTGTTCTTGCAGGAAGAATGGATGAAGATGCCGTTCTTGTAAGTAACGAAAGATCTCAGAATCGTAAACAGCGTCTTGTTACGGTTTGTGATACTTGTTTACCCCCTAATATTAGAGAGAGAATAAAAATTTCCTGTTCCGATGCCGCTAAATGGTGTACAACTCAGAAAGAATGTTATGAACGCATTTTGCTGGATGCTCCCTGTTCAAGTGAAAGGCATGTATTAAATGACGAAAAATATCTGGCAGATTGGAGTCCAAATCGTATAAAAAGTCTTGCTATGGAACAATGGGCCTTACTGTCTTGTGCTTATAGACTTTTAGAGCCGGATGGCTATCTTCTTTATTCTACATGTGCTCTTGCCAAGGCAGAAAACGACGGAGTTGTGGAGCGTCTTTTAAAGAAATTTGATGATGTTGAGTTTTGTTTTAGAGAAAATGAACCGATTATTCCGGAAGATTATGCAAGAACTTGTAAAATGGATTTTATTCCTAAAACAGAACGAACAGAGTATGGATTTCATATTCTACCGGATATGCAAAGTGGTGCGGGGCCTATCTGGTTTACTCTTGTTCATAAGAAGAATAGATAGAAGAATCAGGGCAAACGCATTATATTTGACTTTGTATCAAAAATGGCGCGAAGGAGCAAACTGACTTACAAAAACACTCGTTTTGTGCTGCCGCATGAGCGGCGAATGTATATAATTACAAGCACAAAACGCGTGTAGC
>CADBSK010000157.1 GCA_902797305.1 uncultured Spirochaetaceae bacterium
ATGATGTCCATGTTCAATACAACGTATTCAGAGTCTGTAAGTTCAATACCATACTTAGCGATTGGTGAACCCAGAGGACCCATGCAGAAAGGAATTACATACATTGTGCGGCCGTGCATACAACCTGTGTAAAGACCTTTCATAGTTGCTTTAAGTTCTTTTGGATCAATCCAGTGGTTTGTAGGACCGGCATCTTCTTCCTTTACAGAAGAAATGAATGTGCGGCTTTCTACACGAGCAACGTCACTTGGAAGTGAGCGGAAAAGGAAGCAGTTTTCTTTCTTCTTTAATGGTGTAGCAAGACCAGCGTCTACACATTTCTGCATAAGGCGGTCGTATTCAGCTGTTGTACCATCAACAACTACAACGTTGTCAGGTTCACACATCTTAACACATTCTTCAATCCATGCCTTGATTTTGGCATTTTTGATTTCGTTTACTGTCATTAGTAACTCCTATATAGTCGGATGCGCATGGCAATCCGAAATTTCCAATTTGATTCTATCTTAGCATTTTTTTTATATGTATTCAATTAAAGTATTGCTATCTAAAGACAAAAAGTTGCACAAATGTCTAAAGACTCAGTATAATAAAATTATGATTAATATGCTTTTATTGGGAACGGGAACAAGCCATGGTGTCCCTTGTATAGCTTGTAAGTGCGAAGTATGTACTTCTACAGATGAACACGATAAACGTTTTAGATGCAGCGCGTATGTAACCAGTTCTAATAAAAAAGATGGATATGAACCTCATATTCTTGTAGATATAGGTCCTGATTTTAGATCTCAGGCGTTAAAATTTGATATTTGTGCGGTAGATGCAGTTCTTTTGACTCACAGTCATGCAGATCATTTGCACGGACTGGATGATATCCGTATTTTTAGTCATACAATAAGCAGTTCTCATCTTACAAATCCGGAACAAGGAAAAGAAACAGAAGGAAACGGCCTTCCATTTTTTACAAATAAAAAAACTATCGCTGATTTAAAATACCGTTTCGATTATGTTTTTAAGGAAACTCAAATAGGCGGTGGAAAGCCTAAAATCCGACTTGAGGACTGTGCGGACTTAAAAAATACCCAGCCCAAGGAATTTGGAGACATCCAGGTTCTTCCTGTGTCAATGCTTCACGGTTCGTTGGTTGATACGGGATGGTTGTTTTCTTGTACAGAAGAGGACGGATCTGTTCATTCGATTGCATATTTAACGGATGCAAGCTCTATTCCTCAGGAAAGTATAGATTTTATAAATAAAATGGCTGGAAATCTGGATCATGTTGTAATAGACGGATTAAGAAAGGAACCTCATGCCACTCATATGAGCTTTTTACAGGCAATGGAAGTTTGTGAAAAATTAGGACCTAAACATACTTGGTTTACTCATATGAGCCACAACAATAGTCATAAAGAAATTATCCGTTATGCTCAAAGCCAGTTAAAGAATTTTCCCCGTCTTGAACAGATAGTAAAAGACGGAGGTTCTGTTCTGCCTGCTTACGATTCTCTTGTTATTTCAACTGAAAAATAGAAGCAGGCAAGTTTTAACTACAATTTGAATTTGTCAAGTTCGTTTGTAATGTTGATAACAGATTTTTTGTTTGCTTCTGCCTTTTCTTTTACTGTAGAGAAGGAAGTTGTAAAGTCTTTAACAACATTTTCTGATTGAACGACAGATTCATTAACTTGTTTTGCAAGGGAAAGAATTTCTGTAATATTTTCGTTTATATGTTCTGTGTAACTTGCCTGGTCTTTTGCAAGAGAGTTAACTTCTTCAATCTGTTTTACGATTACATTTGTGTTAGAAAGAATTGCACTGGCATCGTTTGATTGTTGTGTAACTGTCTGTGAAATCTCTGTAACTACCTTTGTCTGTTCTCCGATATCGTTCTGGATTCTTGCAAATGCCTGGCTTGTTAATTCCATATTGTATGAACCGGATTCCATTGATTTTACAATTTGATTGATTAAATCGCTGATATCTTTTGCAGATTTTTGAGTGCTTTCTGAGAGTTTACGGATTTCATCGGCAACAACGCTAAATCCTTTTCCGGCTTCTCCAGCATGAGCTGCTTCAATTGCTGCATTCATTGCAAGAAGGTTTGTTTGTGATGCAACTGCCTGAATTACCTTGATTACTTCAATCATCTTTTTAGACATTTCTGAAATTTCATTGATGATATTCTGAGTCTTTTTAACTTCTGCACTTCCTGAAACGGAATCGTCTGTTAATTCTGAAGAAAGCTTTTGCGCCTGAGATATAAGATTTGCAATGGTGTTAAAGTTTTGTACCATTTCTGTCATAGAAGCGGCATTTTTCTGTTCGGAGTTTGACTGGCTTCCGGTATAATCGCTTACTTTTGCGGCGTCTGTACTTAGTTTGGTTACGCCATCGTTTACATCAGAAATTAACTGAGTTTGATTAAAACTTTCGGAACTCATTGCCTTAAAACTTTCGACGATTTGAGTAATTCCTGCTGAAGAATTTTCTGTAACTGAGAGAAGTTCTTCTGCTCCATTATCTACTGAGTTTATTTCTGACTTGAGATTGGTTAGAGAAGACCAGAGTAAATCCATTAAAAGATTTAATTCAGACATTAAAACGCCAAAGTCATCAAAAATACCGATATAGATTCGACCGCGTAAATCACCTTCGGTTCTCAGCTTTTTAATCTGATTTATAGACATTGTAAAGCGCAGTCTTAACTGAATGAGAATCAAAAGAATAAGCGGGAAACAGATAATCAGGCTCTGTACGAATGCAAAAAGAACTTTTCCTAAAAAGTACTGCATTTCCCAACCATTTCTGATAGCACTATATCCTGAACAGAAAATATGCCAGCAGATTGTAAATGCTGCAACAAATATTGCACGACCCAAGGTCATTGATATTGTGTCTTTCTTAAAGATTTCTGAAGAAGTGATTTTGAGTTTTAAGAATTGATTTCTTGCTACAGTCAAAAAACAATGAACTGAATACTGTACAGCAAGAAAACCATAACAGAAAATCAAAACCATAATTATCAAAAGGTCCATAAAACTATAGTTTACTTTTCCTGCAATAGTTTTAATGATAATTGTAATTCCATTTCCTAAGATGTAGCCGACTAAAAGAGAAATTGTGGTGATGAGTTTAGTTTTTGAAAGAGTTTTTTCAACTGTTTTATAATCTTCCGCTGTTATGTTTTGCGTTTCTGCTTTTTTTATTATATTCAGGAGTGGTTTCATCACAAAGAATATAATCAAACATACTACGACAAATATACCTGCTGCGGGTCCCAAAGATGCTCCGAGACTTGATACCCAGTCTGCCCAGGAAGAACCTTTAATTTGCGTTACCTGAAAAGAAGAAAGTAGAGGTACACCTATGATTGTTGTACATCCGAAAAAAATCATATATATCTGAAAAAGATTCATTCTATCCTCCTGAGCATTTATAGTGTCTATATTATACTATCACTTTATAATTATTAGAAATAAAAAAAAATGATTTATAAACTTATTTAATACAGATAACAATTATGGCCCTTGACTTAAACAAATTAATTCAATAATATGTTAAAACTTATATTGAATTAATTTAAGGTAGGTATAGATATGTCTAGAGCTTGTGATATTTGTGGCAAAGGTGTTCAGTACGGAAACAAGGTTTCAAAGTCTTTCAATCACACAAAGCGTACATGGCGTCCTAATTTGATGACTGTTAAAACAGATCTTGGTAATGGAGAAGTAAGAACTCTTAAGATTTGTACACGTTGTTTCAAGAGTGACTTTATTGTAAAGAAGGTACGCGTACCAAAGGCACCTGTAGAAGCTAAATAAGTAGTTTTAGTTTTTGCAACTTGAAAAGGACTATCAGAATGAAGTGCACTTCATATCGATAGTCCTTATTTTTTTATTTATACTGCAATTCGATTTCTTTTATCTGGTCGCGGATAGCAGCGGCCTGTTCGTATTCCAGGCGTTCAGCACACTCTTCCATTTCCTGTTTTAATGCTTTTAAGAGTTTTTCCCGTTGCTTTTTATCAAAAAGATTAGTTGTTTTCTTAAGGGTATCTACTGTTATGCGTGCTGTTTCTTCTGCTTCTTCTTTTTGATGTTCAAGAATATCCTGAATTTGCTTTTTAACGGTTTGAGGAGTAATTCCGTGTTCCTTGTTGTAGGCTTCCTGTATAGAGCGCCTGTGCTGTGTTTCCTCAATAGCTTCTTTCATGGCATCGCTCATTCTGTCTGCATACATAACTACTTTGCCTTCGGCATTTCGAGCTGCTCGTCCTATAATCTGAATCAACGAAGTTGTTGAGCGTAAAAATCCGATTTTATCTGCGTCTAACAATGCTATGAACGACACTTCCGGCAGGTCTATACCTTCTCTTAGAAGGTTGATTCCAATTAAGACGTCGATTTCTCCCGTTCTAAGTGATTTGAGAATTTCTACACGTTCAAAAGTATCAATCTCAGAGTGAATGTATTTTACCTTTAATTCTAAATCAGTCAGATAGTCTGTGAGGTCTTCGGCCATTTTTTTTGTAAGAGTAAGAACAAGACTTCGCTCGTGTTTTGCAATTCTTTCTTTTATTTCTTTGTAAATATCTTCCATCTGACCTTCAGAAGGTCTTACTTCTACAATTGGGTCCAGAAGTCCTGTAGGTCGGATTAACTGTTCTACTACCTGAGTGGATTGCTTTATTTCTTCTTTTCGTGGAGTTGCAGTTACGTAGATAACCTGGTTCATCATTTTAGAAAACTCATCTGCTTTTAGCGGGCGGTTATCCAAAGCGCTTGGAAGTCTGAATCCAAAGTCTACAAGGTTCTGTTTGCGGCTCCTGTCTCCTTCGTACATTGCTCCGATTTGAGGTACTGTAACGTGTGCTTCGTCTATCATGCATAGAAAATCAGAAGGAAAGTAATGCAAAAGTGTTGCAGGTGGTTCTCCTGGTGCTCTATTTGCAATTGGTGCGGAGTAGTTTTCTATTCCTGAGCAATAGCCCATTTCCTTCATCATTTCTATATCGTAGGTAACTCGAGTCTTTAGTCGTTCTGCTTCGAGAATTTTGTGCTGGCTTTGCAGAACTTCAAGTCGTTCCTGGAGTTCTTTTTGAATGCGGTCTGTTGCTGCGGTTAGCTGGTCTTGTGGTACCACAAAGTTTTTTGCAGGGTAAATGCTTGTTTCGTCTAATTCTTCTGTGACTTTACCGCTTATTACGTTAAATCTGCGGATACGGGTTACTTCATCCCAATCGAGCTCAATCCGGTAGGCTTCGTCAAATTCCATGTATGGAGGATAGATTTCGATAATGTCTCCTTTAATGCGGAATGTTCCTCTTTCGAGAATCATATCGTTTCTGGAATACTGGATGTGTGTAAGTTCAATTGCAAGTTTATGTGTGTCAAGAGTTTTGCCTTTTTCGATATGAATTTTCATGCTCTTGTATAGTTCCGGCATTCCAAGACCGTAGATACAGGAAACTGTGGCAATTACGATTACATCCCGGCGTTCCATGAGGCTGTAAGTTGCGGCCATTTTGAGCTGGTCTATTTCTTTATTTATTGAAGCATCTTTTTCGATATAAAGGTCGCGGGCCGGTACATAGGCTTCTGGCTGATAGTAATCGTAGTAAGAAACAAAATATTCTACTGCGTTGTGTGGAAAGAACGATTTAAACTCGCGGTAAAGCTGCGCAGAAAGTGTTTTGTTATGACTGATTATAAGGGTTGGTCTTTGGACTTTCTCTATAATTTTTGCCATGGTGAAAGTCTTTCCGGAGCCGGTTACACCTTTGAGGGTCTGATATTTGTCGCCATTTAAAAAGCCTTGGGAAAGTCGTTCTATGGCCTGTCCCTGATCTCCAGAGGGTTCAAAAGGGGATTCTACTACAAACTTACGCATGGGTAGAGTGTATCACGAAAAAAACTTAAAAGAAATAGATTAAATTTTTTGAATAAACTCATCTATTTCCTGTTTAGAAAGATATCCTTCGTTTATAAAATAAGAACAAACTAAGTTTTGTAAATCAGGAATTTCTGCAATGTTTTTTGTAAATGGTATATTAAGCAATTTATTGAGGCTGTAACGGACTGCTCCAGGGCCTCGATATTCCAGAATTCCCATGTTTATACTTGAACAGTAATCTTCTTCAATCTCTCTAATGGTTGCCCCGCACATTGCCGCAATTACGGCACATACGATTCCTGTTCGGTCTGTTCCTATTGCACAGTGAATGAGGTACGGTCCTTGTGTTTTGTTAACAAATTGAACAATCTGCTTTATTCCATTTGCAAATTTTGAACTGTTTGTTTTTTCGTAGCATTCTGAATAACTGCAATCTGTCATGTAAAGAATGTTGCCGGCATTGATAATTTTTGTGTAAAAGTCAGGCATCTTGTAGGTTGGATTTTTGAGGCTTTTGTCAGATAGATTTATATCCGCAGAGATTTTGTACTTATTGCATAAATACTCCATCTTTTGCATTCGTTCAAAACTTGTGTTTGAGAGAGTTTTTTTGTCATCGCAAAACGGATGAAAAGAACGGTAGAGATTTTTAGTCCCTGGAGTTAATCTGAAATTTGTTAGTTGTTTTATTCCTTCCTCTGTTTTTAAATCAAAATCTTTTAAGTGTTTTAATTTTTTTGAATTAAGAAGGCGACTGGTAATTGTTTTTTCATTTTGAGCACTATAAATAAGGACTAAAAAACGCTTTCCTTTGAGAGTTTCGTTAAACTTCTGATAGATGTATCCGTCGGGAACATATTTTGGAGGCTCTATGAGCTGGTTATCTACTTTAAAGTTATAGGAAGGTTGCCCACACTGGTTTGTCTGCTGTACCTGTTCGTATGGAACTGAGGTATACCAGAACCCCCTTTCATCCCGTACAAGATTTAGAGTTCCGCCGTTATATTCTCCAAAAAGGTCGTTTATACCTTTGTTTAAAAGTATTTTTACTGATGAAGGATTTTTTCCGTAAAGAAATTCGCTAAAGAGAACAACAAAACGCTTGTTCTCAGGATCGTCAATAAAGCACTTTTTAAGATTTTCTTCTGTTATTACAAGATTTTGTATGGAAGGAGAATTGTCCTTTATTCCACAGACAGAAGAAAGTCCTTCCTGAGTGGCTATATATACACCTTTAGTATTTGCAAACATATTTTGTTCGCAAAGTTTTTGAGTTTTTTCGTTGTTGCCGTCTGTGATTAAAATACCTGCAAAAAAGGCCTGCGGTAAGTTGTAAAGATAATATTCAGAAGAAGTCTTTTCTGATTCTTTAACAGTGATTTTTTTTGTTATTTGAAGGCCTGGCCAGATGGTTTGAGATACCGAATCTTTGGTTGCATTTGATTTGTCGTATTTTACATCCCAAAAGTGAATAAAATTGAAGCTCTGGTCTTTATGTTCGTCTACTGGCACAAGGATGGCGATTCCGTCGTGTTCAAGATGGTTTAGTTTTGTACATTGCCCGCTTTTTGCCTGAATCTCTGTTTTTTCTATGGTTTTACCGTTTTTGTCTTTTACGGTTAAGGTCCAGGTACCAGGAGCAATACCAGAAAGAATATTTTTACATGAAGGTTTGAGGTTTTCTAAAGGGCATGAAAGAGGATCGTTTATGTAAACTGAAAAAGAATCCTGTAAAAAATAATCAAAACAAATAGTGCTGGTTGTTAGTAAATAATCTTCTTTTGTTGCACTGTAAGGAAATGAAAAGCCTTGAAGTTCTCCGATTAATTTTGAGGAGTTATACAAAAAAGGTGAAATATCAGAATCGATTACTTTTTTAATTGTATCCATTCTGTCGTCTGAGGCTAATTCGTTAAAGTTAAAAATCTGTTTAATTCCGTCTAGGACATTTGCAAATGCTGTGGTAGAAGGAGATACAGTAATATGGGCAGTCTGATTTTTATTGATATTTGCAATTGCTCTTAATTCAAAGAGTGGAGCTGATTTGACATCTTTTGAATAAAAAGAGAAGGTAACAATTTTATAAGGACCTTCAGGGATTTTTTCAAAAAGAACAGGAGTTTTGTTCAGGTCTTTTGTAATTTTAAATATCTTTTTACGGGTTTGTTTTATTACGATTCTCGAACTGTTCTTTGTGCTTTCTTCTTCCTGCCAGGTAACAAATAATTCTGCCTTGTCAATTTGAGAAGCTTTTAGAATTAAATCTGCATTTTCTAATAAAACGGAAAGAGAGCCGTATTCTGGTTGCTTTTTCATTTAGTCCGGTTCAGCAAGGGTAAGAGTTACTTTCCGGTCTTTTCCATTCCGGTGAAGAATTATTGTTACAGTGTCTCCAGGGCGTTTAGCTTCAAGTGCACTGTAGTAATCTGCAATGGAAGTAACAGCAATGTCGTCGATAGCAGTGATTATGTCCCCCCCAAGGTAGATTGTGCTGTTATAATAGCGAACTGCCTGTGTTCCTTGTATTATTCCTGCTTTTTCGGCATTGCCACCTTTAGTCGTTCTGTTAACCAAAAGCCCCTGGGATATATCCAGGTTTGCATAGTTTGCAATTAAATTGTTCAACTGTACAAGCTGAATTTGTATCTGTCCGCGTCGAACCTTTCCGTATTTTAAGAGGTCGGAACTAACTCTTATAGCTGTGCTTGCAGGAACGGCAAATCCAATTCCGGCACTGTTTCCACTGGAAGAATAAATCATTGTGTTAATACCAATCATTTTACCGTTGGTGTCTAAGAGAGGACCTCCACTGTTACCAGGGTTAATTGCAGAATCTGTTTGAATCATATTTCGGATAATTCTGTTTGTACTGGAATCCTTGATTGGGCGTCCTAGAGCACTGACAATACCTGTTGTCATAGTTCGTTCAAAACCAAATGGATTTCCGATGGCGATTACTTTTTGACCTATTTTAAGGTTGGTTGAATCTCCAAAAGTTATAGTACTTAGATTTGTACCCTGGGGAGGGTCAAATTTAATTATTGCAAGATCGCTGTCTGCATCCTGTCCGACTATTTGTGCCTGATATTGTGTACCGTCGCTTAACGATACATAGATTTTTGATGCGCCTTTAATTACATGAACATTTGTCAGAACATACCCGCGTTTATCGATGATTGCTCCGGAGCCGCTTCCGCCTTCCTGTGTAATTGGTTCAAGAAACCAGTTTACTCCTGTTACCTGAGTGTTAATATTTACAACTGCGGGGCTGCATTTTGCATATACAGAAATATTTTGAATCTCGTCCTGAGTATAGGTTACATCACTGCTAATTGTCTGTAATTCAAGCTGTACCGAGGTGTCTGGTTCTGAAGATTCAAATTGAACAGGTTCTTCTGTTTGTGGCTGTTCAACCTTTTCCTGAGCTTCGCTAACGATTTGTTGAGGAACTTGTTCCGTTTTATTTTTTGAATTAGATTTTGACGAGCAGGTTACGATAAGAGAAGAAAGTCCTGCTGCTACTGCCATACCAATAACTGTAGAAAAAATTACCTGTGATTTAGAATACAATTTCATATTTTTATTCTAGTGTATTATGGAGTGGGGGGCAAGAAGCACAGGGCAACCGCATTATAAACTGTTCTGCCTACAAAAATGGCTCCCAGTCGCAAAAACGGCTTATCAAAACCGCAAACTAGTTTG
>CADBSK010000158.1 GCA_902797305.1 uncultured Spirochaetaceae bacterium
ATGAATATTGGACTTTCTACGAATTCAACGAAATGGGAAAAATCACAAGAAAAATTGAAATCAAAAGAAAAATTGAGCGGTGAATCATAAATTGATAACCCCTGCATTGTAAAATATCACAGATTCCTGTCGAGATAGCGCGCGACTTTGAATTCAAGTTCAGAAGAAGTTGGGCGTTACCCGCCTACGGCGGGTCAGGCTATTCGCACTTCTGCTAGCGCTCCATTCCTTCGGAACGCCTTCGGCGGTGCTACTATCCTTAACGCAGAGAGAATTAACTTTCAGAAAGCAAATATATTTCAATCGTATGGTGAAATGGCGTTCACACATTTTTTTATTTGAAATATTCAGCTTATTTAATTATAATTTAATGATACGAAGGGGTAAAAATTGGCAACTATTCTTTTAATTCTTCTTAATTGTTTTGGTGAATCTTGTTTTAAAACATTCTCGATAGTATTTCTAATTATAGAAATTATAGGCATAACAATTCTTATTGAATTTAAAACTCATTCTGAAAGTTTTAATATAAGCATGTCGAATATTGCAAAATTTCTACTTATTTTAATAAAGTTAATTATACTTGTAGTTTTCTTCGAAATGGATTTCAGTGTTTCTATGGTTTCTGTTGTCTTTATAGTTTTAGGGGGGCTAGATTTCATTGCGATTTTTATTTCATCAATAACAGAAAAAAAAGAAAAGAAAAGAATAATAAAATCTATTGATTTATCACTTTCTTTTATTGTTGTTTTCTCGATTCTTGAAATTATGAATATAGTATCGCTATTTATTCCTTATTCACAAATCTAAACTATATTGGAGATTCCGTATGAAAAGGATTTTTTTTATTGTATTTTTATTTTCCTTGTGTTTCTATTCTAAGCTTAATGCAAATGAACAGGATGACCAAATAATTCATGCGATGCTACTGAATAACTTGAATTATTCTGTAGCAGTTATTAGGCATTATGAGAACAAGATCATTCTAGAACAAGAATACGATAATATCATAAACAAAATTGATAAGAGTAAACTCAAAGATAATAATACAGTTGCTGTATATTCTGCCCTTCTTGACACTCTTACAAATCTAAAACTCCAAGAAAATAAAAAGTTATTCATAAAGCAACTTGCTGAAAAAGAAAAATCAGAGACTTTATACAAAAGCCTTTCTGGAACTGCAGTTTCTGCAACAGCCTCACTCTATCAGCTAGGCAAAGGTGCTGCAAAACATGATATAGGTAGTATTTTAGGTGGAGTTACATCTTTTGTTTATACGGGGGTTTCTGTTTTTTTTAATTATCGTGACACGGTTAATTTTGTCGAGAACAATTATTCCAAAGAAATGTTTGAAATCGATCAGGCCACTCTAGGAATAATAGACAATATAAGAAGGCTTTTGTTTGAGAAAAGTACAGAATTGATCAATAAATATAACATCCCTAAGCAATATGATATTCAAGAAACACCTATGGATTGGCTTGTCGCAACACTTGACTCAAACGATGCAGACGCAAAGGTAAGATTACTAGAAGATAAAAAAGAAACATACCGTATATTTACGCCATTTTGGTATGAACTGGGGGCAGCTTACCAAAAAACAGGCAACATCAATAAAGCAAAAGAATGCTACGCAGAATTTGAGCGCCAGAAGTCAAAATACTCAATTATTGATAATGATTCATATTACACGGAACTTGCAAAAAATATGATACAGATTGCAAAAGATGAAAAAGACACGAAAACGATAAGAAAATATCTCAGCATCATTGAAAAAGATAAAACTGTCGCAAATCAAGCGGACAACAGGCTCTTTGTGGCAGGTGTGTATCTATCATTAGGTGATTTTGAAAAAGCACAGGAACCCTTAAAACTCATGATGAGCGAAACTAGCTCGAATTACAGAAAATATGTCCCCCAAGCACGAGAGTTATATCAATATATTGATGTACTGAAGAGTTCAGACTCAGTTTATAAAAAAATTTTGGCGAATTTGAAAATTGCTGACACAACAACTGTAAAAAAAGCGGTGGAGTATAAAAAAGGTGATTTGAGTACATTCAAGAACGCTTTGAATTTCTTTTTGGGGTCAGAAGAAGAAAAAGTCATATACTATGACAAACTTGTTTTTTCGTTGCCCGAAATTATTGGAAAGGATTATTCACTTGGCATTGTCATCAATGAAAAATACTATGACTCTTTAGATTTTGTTGTTGAAGAACAAAATGAACATTACTATTTTATAAATTATAAGCTTTCAAACTTCATTGAGAATTTGAAAGCTTTCCAGATAATTCTAAATGAAAAATCAGGCGAAGAACTATCTTTGAGTTTTGACTGTTCTTATTTAGATTCGTCAGATTTGAAAAAAATCTCAAAAGCTTTCTCAAAAATGAGTTCAAATAAAAATAATTCTGAGATTGATATTGCCGACATTTTACAAATTGATATTGGCTCATTCGTGACTGATTTGGAAATGCTTTCAAAAGATTCTTCATATAAAAAGGATTCAAAAGACACGCAAACTGAGAAGATTATTTCAAAATACAATAAGGCGAAAAATGTTCTTTTTGATTCACGCCCATATAAATACAAAAACCACATTGTTTTAAAAACTAAATCATACCTTTTTTCTTATGGTGTTACAAAAATTACCACGAAAGACAAACAATATAGTATTTCAAAATTCGGGGAACTGAATTCTCCTGTAACCAAAACTAACGAATTGACCGATTCTCTAAAAACTATTTATGAAAAAGCTCTTTTAGGTGATGATGAAGCTGAATATAATCTAGGAATGGCTTATCTGAATGGTGAAAACATCGTGATTGATTACATTGAAGCTATAAAGTGGCTTAAGCTTTCTGCTCAAAAAAACAATATGAAGGCCCTATATCAACTTGGAGAGTGCTTTGCAAACGCTTTGGGTGTAGAGAAAGATAAAAATCGGGCAAATTACTATTATGGTAAATCTGCAGAACTTGGCCATCAAAAAGCGAAAGAGAAACTTTCTAAATGAGAAAACGAATATTTTTTTCGGTATTTCTGTTTCTTTCGGTCTTCGCTTTTGCTGATACGATAAAGGTGATGTCGTTTAATGTTGGCGGCTTAGACCATAATCATAGGGCGATTTCAAATGCCAAATGGCTTAACAATATTTGTTTCATTATAAAACAAAGTGGTGCAGATATTGTTTTATTGCAGGAATTTTATACAGAACTTCCAAAAGAAACTGAAACAACTGCTGATATAAAGGCATTTCAAAATATGTTAGGAAATAACTGGCAATATTTTTGTTCAAACAAATATATTTCTAAAAATCTTAGTGAATTCGATAAGAAAAAAGCAGAGTTTTGGGGAAAAACAAGTTGGGTAAGAACTCAAAACAATATTATTTTCTTCAATAACAGAAAGGTTCTGGCGATTAATGATTCAAGTATTATAAATTTTGCATCTGAAAATTTACAATACAAGTTTGCAAAAAATCATACACAGGTTGTTGAATTTAGGCTTTCAGGTCAAGAAAGTAAAAACTTTGTTGTTGTGAATGTACATACAGCCCATCCAAGAAACCTTGGAAATTACAGAAAAGATATAGAAACCCTTGAAAAATTATATAAAAATTTATCACGAACTTATAAAATCCTTATCGGAGGTGATTTTAATACTAGCAGAAAAGAGCCAATGCAAAATGATAAAACTGGTGGCGAAGTTTTATTATATAAAAACAAGGAATCAAAAAGTCCTAGATTTTATAACGCCGTAATTGATAGTGAAAGTCCGCTTTATTGCTATCCTCAAGGTGGACTCTTTACTTGTCGTTTTGAAGATCATTCTGGTATTTATCCGACTCTAGATACAGACCATTTTATTACATACGGAATGAGAATAAAAAATGAAACACGTCATGCACTTCAGAATGCAAGAAGTAACAAAGATTTCCCATACGGTCAAATTAAAATTGCCTCTAATTCATACACAAAAATTAGCAAATTCAAAAAAGATGTCTCAGACCATCTGCCAATTATAATTGAAATTGAATTATAATTTTTCATCTTTTTTTAGATAATCTAATACTTTTCTAATATTATAATCCATTAATATATTAAATTTTTCTTGTTGCGGCTCATAATCCTCTTCAAATAGAAATTCCGGAATAGCACTATTTTTTTCTTTAATGGGAAAATAATATTCGCAACCATTATTTGTTGGCCAATAATATTTATAATAATCAATATTCTCTGTAACTGGGGCTAATTGTAAAAGATCATAATCTTCAGCATATAAACTAATACATATAAAGAAAGTCTCTTTTTCATTTTTTTCCAAAGAATGCAGCCCAATCCAAAAATCTATCTTTTCATAACCTTTGATACTGTAAGTGTAGCCTAATTTATCTTGTTTCAGTTTAGTCATTTTTATAATTTTGTCAGTTTTACCAACATAATTATCCAAACAGTTAGTAATTTTATTATGTAATGAAATTACACTTCCAATAATTTTGGGGGAGAGAAACATAATGACATCTTCCTTTTTTAGCAATATTTTCAAACTATCAAAAGAGTTTTCGACAAAATATTCAATTTGGTCTGAAAGACCTGTAGTATCATATTTTTTTGATATTTCATATACTTTACTCCAATAAATTTTTGTAGCTTTTTTTGATATTGAATTTTCATGCTCATATTTATCTGGAATAATAAAAAACAATTTAATATTAGAATGATTCTCAACAGTTTTTTCATAGTCTCCCCCTTTAGATTGAGAATCTTGTAATTCTTCGTGGCGGTTTACTTTTATTTCAATTAAGGCTTCGATATTTTTATTGCTAAATCCAATAATATCAACTTCCTTGCCTTGCATTTCTTTTATGGGAATTGACTTGTGAGTTCCATCTTCAAATCTAATGTCGTATGATAAATTCAGTTCTTTAATCATCTTATAGCGAAATCCAGATTTCTCATTGTTTAATTTTTCAATTAAAATAGATGTCATTGAATTGGAATTTGTTTTGTGTCCTGCCATTGAAATAAGCGTATTTTATACAAAACAATTTGTCAATAAATAAAAAATTCATCATTATGTATTAAATTTTATCCTTGTACGGAAATAGTCGGCAAGTTTTTTCAACCATCTCAGAAAATTGTCAACCTACCCCCAGCGTTAGGGCATGGAGCACCGCCGAAGGCGTTCCGAAGCGTAGCGAAGAAATGAAGCAACAGCGAAAGTGCGAAACGCCCGACCTGCCGTAAGGCAGGTAACGCCCAAATACACTCTCCTGCTCGCCCAAAAAGATTTTCTTGCTCGTCGTAAAATACTTTCCTGTACGGCACTTAGCATTTCCCA
>CADBSK010000159.1 GCA_902797305.1 uncultured Spirochaetaceae bacterium
AAATCTTGCATTTTTAATTTTTTCAGGAATGCTCTGGATAAAACCTGCACCTGCTGTTTCTCAAGAAATTATACACCAGAACGAAACAGAAACTGCAGCAGGGATCACACTTCCTCAGCAATTATTGATTTTACCCGAAAGCACCGGCGAACCCTTTACTATATTTAATTATAACAGTCAGAATTCAGCTATTGAGTTTTTAACACAGGGATGGTGGCAGGCCACATTTAGCGGTGGTGTTGAGACTTCTTTTAACACAGACGGGACCGTTTCCTTTTCTAATTCTACCCCAGTTTTTAAGCAGGAAATAGACTTATCTCTCTTATTTAATATAAATAAACAATGGTTTTTTGAAACTAATTTTCAGGAACAGTTTTTAAAAAATACAATTACAGCCGGTTTTAACGGAAAAGAATCAAATCCACTTAAAAGCTTTAAAATTTCAAATCGAGGCATAATTTTTCCTAATACATATTCTGCTTCTCTGTTTAATATGGGCATTGGTGGAGGAACAAACCAGGCTCCAGGGATTTATGTTCATCTCAAGGATCCCCAAAATAATAAATGGGAAGCCCATGGAGTTTTGCGTTATGATATGACAGAACAAAAAAATGCCACCTTTTATGGGCACAATAATGTAAACACCACTGAAATTAATCTTGAAAATTATATAAAAGGTCAGTTTTTTACTTTACCAGAGGAACTTTTAACAAAAATTCAAGATGTTTATATAGAGTCATCTAATGGAACATACAAAGATGATACCTCTCATTATTATAAAAAAATTGACCATGATAGTTTTATTATAAACTCTAAAAAATCCTTACTCATTATTTCAAATGATATGGCAGCCTATGCAAAAAACGGCAAACTGCCTTCTGTAATCGTAACTTTTCAAGAGGGAACAAATCCTCAAAACTATCTTGGACTCTGGCAACAAGACAACTCATTTTTGGGAAATATACAAAAAGCCTTTAAACAATATGATCTTTCTAAATTCTCCTACGATTTTTACACAGATTTTAATTCATCTTCTGCCCTGATTTTACAAAGAGCAGACGGTTTTTCACCTTTTCAATTTTCTGCATACTACGATTGTGGCCTTTCTAAAATAAACGAACTATATCTTGGAAATAGCGAAACTCATTCCACTTCAAATTCTCACGGAGCACAAATTTTATCGGATATTATTAGCCTATCAGGCATAGATTTTTTTAATGAAAAGCATTCCTATGCCATTGTCTATTCACTTGAAAATCAAGAAGATCCTGCAATTCAGCAGGTGATGGAACAGTTTCCACTCTGTAACACAAGTCCGTTAACTTATTTAACTGGAGAACAAACTACAGATTCTAAAATTATACTTGAATCCTACACTTCTGTTTCAAGTTTCCAGATATCAACAAACGCTTCTAGTGGTTCAGTTAGAGTCTACAAGAACGGTATTCTGGATTCAGGTGCAACATACAACAGTCAGAGTGGCGAAATTACTCTATCAGAATCTGTAAGCGATACTGATAAAATTTATATCACTTGGGAAGAAGAAAGTTCTAATCTATCAAACGGAAAAATTGCTTTTCAGACAGGTTTTAAATATGACTTTACAACTAATCTTTCTGCAGATTTTTCAGTTCAAACCCAGATACCCTTAAATCTAAAAAATAAATACACAGAATATGAAGAATCTTCTTTAGGCCAAGTCTCTGCTTCTAGTCTTATTAGTTATAAAAACTCAAATCTAGAATTAACAAATGCAATGCTTGCAGGATATGAAAATCCAAACACCACCGACTATTACCAGATTACAGGTTTTGATCAAAATGCCTCAACAACGGTGTACATGGATAAATACGCTGCATATCTCCCAGATTCAGAAACAATCCCACAAATTGGACTAAATTTATCTGAAAATAACAAAGTCTTATCCACAATTACTGGAATCATGGATAAGGATATTTCCGGATACAAAATCCCTCTTGAATGGATATTTAATGAAAACATTGCAAATCAATGGGCTTCCATTAATTTTTCCCTTTCCGACGGAACTTCTCTTTGTAATGCCGATTCTTTTGAGCTTGCAATTAAACTTGATAACACTCTAGACCAAAATCTCTATTCTATCTACCTTCAGTTAGGCGTAATTGCCGATACATCCACCTATAATTCTTATTCTCAAAACGTACCATACTGGGATATTTCCAGTCAAATCGATTTTAACTCTTTAGAATGGCAAACTATCACCGTACCTTTGACCCATGAAAATAAATCAAAATTAACTCAATTTCACGATGCAAGTATTGTCATAGTTCAAAATAGTGCAATAAACCAAACTTCTACCGGTCTTGTTTACATTGGACCTCACCAGATTAATAAAACAGGAATGTATGCCCAAAACTTTGACTTACAAATTGTATCTTCCCAATTAGTTGATAATACTGTTCCCGATATAAGCCGTTTTAATACAAGCGATAATTATGTACAAAAAATTTCATGGTATAACGATTTATCAGAAGCAATTCCATCTGAAAAAATTATAAAAGCAGTCACTTTTTTTAATCCTGTAGATTTTTCAAACTATAATCTCATGGAGTTTTATCTTAAATTTGAAGAACTCACAGATTCTTCCTTTATGGATACGGACACATCGTCTTCAAAAAGCTTTATCACAATAACCTTTGATAAAGATTCTACAGGAATCGAAGAAGACGGAACTGTTGCATTCAAATTTGAGCTTACAAAACAAGGTATTGCTCTTTTACAAGAGTCAGAGAACTATAACAAAATGTCGATTAACTTTCAGGATTTAACAATTTCAATTAACGATACAGTTCTTTCATCAGAGCACTTTAACTGGTTAATAAAACCTGATTTTACAATTTTACCAACACGATTCAAAATTGAATTTTCAACAACAGATTCAATTACCGGATACATAACAAAGTGCGGAAATCTTTACCTGGATGAACTATATCTAAAGGGAACAAGCCCTTATCTAATTGCCCAAGACAAAATTAAAGCAAAAATTTCAAAAAATAAATCATTTCTCCTTCTTGAAGGGAATGCCTCTTCATCTATAATTCCAAACCAGATAAGCAAAACAGAAACCACCCTTTCTGCTCTTGCTCAAACAAATATTGATTTACATTATCTGGAAATAAAAGCAAAGACAGACCTGAATTCAAATCAAACAGGACTAATTAAAAACGCAAGTCAAGAGATTAACACAATTCATCCTTTATTTGGATTTTTAATTATCCAGGATGAATATACATATTCACCTGGTGACCAGAATTTAAATAAACACAGCAAGTTATCTTTTGATTTTAACAAATATAAAATTCCTGTTTCTCTTTCAAGTGATACACAGTTAACCCAAAATTCTTTATATCTTAATCAAATTACCAAATTTCAATTTGAAACAAAACCAAAATTTAGGCAGTTCGGATTAAATTTTTCTTCAAACCTAAATTTTACTCAAAAATTTACCTCACAAAGCCAAAACTATATCGACATAAAGAAAAACTATTTTATAAATTATTTAGAATCTACTGTAAAAAGCGTTAATACAGGTTCATCAACAGCACAGAATAGAAAAATAAATGGAACAGCATCTCTTATACTAGACATAAGCAGAATTAATTTTAAGCCTGGAATTAAATATCAGGTAAATCAAAACTACACACTTTTAACAGATACCTTCTCAGATACATCTATTTTAGATTTTGAGATTCCCTTTAATATAAATAAGTCTTCAATCTCTTTTTATTATAAAAAAGAGTCCGGAAACTCTTCTTACAGTGCTGGCAATGAAAATTTTTATTCAGATTTATATAATTATGGAAAAAGCCTTGCTTATCAAGATTATTTCTGGACATGTCCTTTTTACGATTTATTTTCCGATTCAATCAACAGTCAGATTCTTTCTTCTAATCAAAAATCCATCGCAGACCTGACATATTATAATTGTAACTACTCCCTTAAATTTAAAAGAAATTCAACAAATAATGTATTGGATTTATTCATTCCCGACAGTTCATCTCTTTCTTTTGTAAGAAATATTCAGGTCTCAGATACAATTAGTGATAATTATATTGCAAAACTTTCATTATTTAATACTTCAATCAATATTTTTGGTGCAAATAGCAAAACAAAACTTTTTAAATGGTATAAAACTGATGAATATATTACGGGCCTTACCACAAACTTAAAATTTTCAAAAAATTTAACATCAGAACCAATATTTGAACTAAATACTTATTTGCAGGCTTCTCTATTTATCAAGGATAATAACCTCATTAAACTAGGCACAGATTTATCTTTTGATCAGGAAAGTAACTGGACTTACCAGACAACACTTATTTATAAACATAATGCAAACAAAAGCCCGATTATCAGTTTAATTAAACTTGTAAAAAAAGATTTAGATTCTAAGCAGGTAAAACTCTCCAGAAGTGAAAGCTTAAACCTTAAATTAAAAAATAATGATACAATTTTCTATCAAAGCTACGAAGTCAATCACACTTTAAACATTGAATTGTATAAACACTTTACCCTAAATCTTGGATTAGACGGTTTATACAGTCACACATCAAGTAAAGCAGCAATTCTCTCTCTGAACGGTACAATCGGTGGAAAACTGTCCTTTTAAGCAAGATAAAGATTACTGAAGGGGCGCAAAATAGCCAGTTTCATCACGACCACTACGATTTAAAAGATATGCTTCGACCTCTACTGGAAGATATTTTTGTCCAAAATTTGTTGTCATAGTAGAAGTATAGCTAAAAGAATAAATACCATTAGGAATATCTAAAATATCATCAACTATTCGAGACAAACCTTCCGGACGGAATAAATAATATTCATCTCCAGGAGTATTTTTAACCAGATACTCAATTTCTTCATCATCTGCAGACTGATTAACTCTAACGCTTAAAAAAGAAATATGATTGTTATTCATATAGGCAGTTGTTTCTGCAAGACTGTATTTTTCAAAGGCAGACAAAGTCACCTTACCTGCAGAAATAAAAATAATTGCCCTTTTTCGACCTGCATTTATTAAATCATTACTTGCAAGTCTTATAGCCAAATCCAGAGAAACATCGGAACTAACAGGGATTTTTAAGGCAGAAGAATTAAAATCCTTAGCACCTTTTGGATGTCCAGTATATTCGGAGGCAGGGATTTTACCAGCACTTACAATTCTCAATGTTCCAGAATTATTCATCGCAGAAGCAATCTCTCGCACAACAGTATTAACCTGTTCTTCATAGCGAGAAGTATAAGTACTTCTATCAATAATTAAAGTTATATCAGCATAAGAATTATTAGAACCACTTCCCAGATATTTTAATTTAGCAACAGGTCGTTTGTCTTCTGTGATATAAAAATTATTTTCTTTTAATCCTACTACTGGCGAGCGATGTCTGTTTTCTACTTTTAAGTCAACAACTACTTCCGGGAACTTAGATGCATTAACTCTTTCTATCTGAACAAAAAGACCACCAACAAGTTCCTGCATTTTTGCCATAACATAAACTTCGTTAGTTTTTACGTCGGTAACAATTACATTTCCATTTACATCCGGAACGGCGCTGGTTAATCTGCTAGGAGCATTTCCTGTAGTAACATTTGTATAAGTGGCCCCAGTTTCTGTATCAACAGAAATTACCTTGTTTGAATCACAAACAACAAGATAATTGTTCCAGACTTTCATACTTTCAGGATGTCTAAAAGTTTTAGGCTCAACTAAAATACGCTTAAAATTTCCAGCCTGATCAAATTCATAAATTGCACCCTTTATATCATCACAAACATAAATACTGTCTTCAATTGCTGCAATTCCAGTAGGACCTTTTAATCCTTCAAAATCAGACTGAGGCTTTCCAAAAAAGAATAGAGGTTTTCCATCCTTATCAAATACATCAACACGACTATTTCCGTAATCGCTTACATAAATATTATTTCGATTATCCTGAGCAAGATATTGAGGGCCTACAAACTGTCCTAATCCACGGCCTTTTTCACCAATATACGAAATAAATCTTCCCTTAGAAGAAAATACAGAAAGACGATCTCCTGCACTCTCAGAAATCAACAAATTTCCATCTTTAAGTCTGATTATATCAACAGGTCTGTCAAATCCGTTTATTGGGCCTGTAATACGGTTAACAACAAGACCATTTAAATCCATAAGAACTAAATCATTACTACCGTAGGAAAGAATCCAGTTTGTCCCGTTATTATTAGGAAGAACCGAAATCGGACCACTAAAAATAAGATTTCCATTAAAATTACCAGGAAAAACTCCGGCTTCAGTATAGCGCTGTCCACCGTCTGCCGATGATTCAGAAATTCTACGTTCTCTTACGATCTCAATCTTATTATTAAGAAGCAACCCACTGTATCCAGAAGAAACAGCTCGATTCCAGTTTTGAATTGCAGTGCCTTCTAATCCGGAATAATAATAGGCTTTTCCAAGCCACTCCAAAATTAAAGTATCCTCAGGAAGATATGAAAGGGCTTTTTCAAACTGTAGAACGGACTCGTTATAAGAGCCGCGATAAAAAGCCTGCACACCCCGTCTAAATTCTTCAGCAGCAAAGCCTTCTTCACTGGTTCTCATCTGACCGTTTTTATACAAACCGGCATTATTTGACTGCCCATACAAAGAATTAACAGTAATCAATAAAAGTACCAGAAAAGTTAAAAAAGTACCTGTAACTTTTTTCATTTTTTCTCTCCTTCGATTACTACAGCCTTTATATGATTTGCTATTTCTTCATTATCTTTATCAAGCTGCTCAGCCATTTCAAGGTATTTTAAAGCATCCTTGTATAATCCAAGTTTGTAGTAAACCCATCCAAGAGAATCGAGACATGCAGCAGAATTTGGACTTGTTTCTACAGCCTTTTTACAACAACTTAAAGCCTTAGTTAAGTCTTTATCTTCGCTTGCAAGAACATAGCCAAGTCCGTTTAACGCGGTTACATTATTATTATCAATTTCCAATGACTTATTATAATATTCAAGGCATTTTTCAACATCTTTCTGTTCCCAGGCAATAAACGCTAGAGAAGCATAAACAGAAGCTGGCTTATAACCACTTTCTAAAAGTTTTCCTAATTCAAAACTTGCAAGTCTTTTTCGACCAGAAAGAGAATAGATAACCGCAAGCAAAAATCTGCACTGCTGAACTCTTTCGATATGAGTACCACTTGTGACTACCTGCTCCAAATATAAAAGAGCATCTTCATATCGATTTAGTTTTGCGTAACATAGTCCTAGATAATATGCAACATCAGATGAATCAGCACCAGAATCAACAGAAAGTCCTAAAAAAAATGCCAGTGCATCAGAATATTTTCCTATTTTGTAAAGCTCAATTCCTTGATTTAAAACATTTTTATCCGGCATTTCCCACCCGCCTTTCATAAACTTCTTTATTAATATAAATCAATATTGCATTTTACAATGAAAAAGAAATACAGTCCACCACCCTAATCTTTAGCCTAAAAGTTTTGTTACACCATCGGCAGAATTAACCTGATAGCACTGAGACTTAAAACCGAATATTCTTTCGTATTCAACAAGTTTTTTCTTAAAGGTTTCTACATCCTGATTACGTAAGACAGCATACATACATCGACCAAAGCCTTTTCCAGTAATTCGTCCACAACTCAATGGATCATGAATATATTCCAGTTTTGGCTCAAGTTCTGAAATTCGTTTAAGAATCCAGTCGATTTCCGGACAAGACAAATCAAAATAATCCCGCATACTTTCATGACTGTGATTTACAGCACGGGCAAACTGGCAAAAATCTTTTTTTTCCATAGATTGAACTACTTCAAGAATATCAAAATGCTCCCGCATAATACACAAAAGACGTCTTCTCGTATCTTCACTTACAACACTAAGCTGTTCGTTGATATCTGTAACATCATCAATGTATTTCCAGCCTCCAAAAACATGAGGTTTTGTCTCTTTTAAGTCACCTAAAAGAAGTGCATTTTCAGGTTCGTACAAAGTTTCTCGATTCCAAAGCTCATATCGGGGAACTTTTGCATCAACAAGGAGAATTGTTTTATCTTCAAACGTAATTGGAATTAGTTCATAAGAACCGGTTCTGTGATCAGTAATTAAAAAATTGCCTTTTTTTGCATACAGTGCTGCAAAATTATCTGCAATATGATTTTCCTGATTCAGATATTTACGATTAGCTCTATCCAGAATCATTAAAATCTGCTGATCAGTACAATTTAAGTTAAATAAAGAGTCAACTGCCTTTGCCGTTGCAACCTTAATGGCGGTTGTAATCCCAAATCCTGCACTTGGAAGAATCTCACTGTAAATAGTAATATCCATTCCGCTGACAGTATAACCAATATTTACAAAGGAATAGATTATAGATTTGACAGCATTAGCCCATCTGTCTTCTTTTTTATATTTTAATGTTGAAAGATTTCCTTTTTTTCTATCATTTAGCTGTGCAAAAAAACAATGAATCGAAGTATCTTCTCTCTTAGAAATAGCAACATATACAGGAAGATCTATAGCCATCGATAAAGTTTTATCTTTAAAAAACCAGGAATTTTCTCCCATAAGATGAAAACGGCCTGGTGCACTAAATACAACCTCTGCTTTCTGGCTGAACTCCTCTTGATGAGCATGTAAAATTTCTTTCATTAGCAGATTCCCCCACTTAAACCCTATTATTTTTAAATCAGTACATTTCTAAAACATTATAACATTTAGGATAGTTACAACTTATTGTTTTTTTACCGATATGTTATTAAAATTATACTTGCATGAGTCAAATTTTACAAATTTTTTATATTTTAATTTCCGCACTCTCTCTTGCAATTGCAATTCCGAATGAACTTTACCATTTTGGCTCACCTGCATTTGCTCTCATTTCTTTAATTCCTTTGTATCTTGTTGCAACAAATTTAAAATCATACAAAAATGCACTATGGTTTCTTGCCCTGCACAGTTTTTTAGTACATTTATTTTCAAGTTACTGGCTAGGTTTATTCAGAGAAATGGG
Source organism: uncultured Spirochaetaceae bacterium (assembly GCA_902797305.1). GTDB lineage: Bacteria > Spirochaetota > Spirochaetia > Treponematales > Treponemataceae > Treponema_D. Next base: position 9,047 of record CADBSK010000159.1, read on the forward strand.
AATACTCACCCTTTCTGCTTCAGCAATTGGCACTGCCATAGAAGGAGCCTTATGTGGCCTGTTTTTTTACATTCCTTTTCCTAGATATAAAAAATATCAGCTTAGACTCTACAGTTCTGCCAGTTTTCTCCCTATTTCCTGTTTTAGAATTTTATGGTTTACAATCTGCTACGTTTCATGGGAATGGCTCAAATCCTCAGGTTTTTTAGGTTATCCATGGGGAACCATTTCTAGTGCGATGTATAAATGGTTTACACTGATTCAAATTGCAGATATCACTGGTCGCTACGGAATTACTTTTATAATTGTTCTATTTAATGCAATTCTTGCAGAGGGAATCCAGCTTTATTTTGCATCAAAAAAATACGAAAATATTCAAGCACGAGTATTCAGCTATTCTTTAACAGCAATTTTCTGTTCAGTTTTATTAGTTTCAAGTACGATTTACGGTTTTTATAGAATTTATCAAAAAAGACCTGTAATGAAAGAATTAAATATTGTAATGGTTCAACAGAACTCCGATCCATGGGAATCTAAACGTGACAACGAAAACATTCTTAATTCTATTGAATTAACAGAAAAAGCTCTAAAAGAAGCAAATGATGCACGAAAAAAAATAGATTTAGTCGTATGGAGCGAAGGAGTTCTCAAATATTCTTTCCCAACTTCTAAATCCCATTATAAATATTTTCCAAAAGAAAACCCTCTTATCCCTTACATTTCTTCTAAAAATATACCGTTTTTAATTGGTGGACCTGTAAATATTGATGGTGACTTTAGAGACTTTACCTTTAATTCTTCTCTATTGTTCGACAATCAGGGAAATTACCGAGGATATTATCCTAAGAATCACCTTGTTCCTTTTGCAGAAGTAATTCCATTTGCAGAAAATAGAAAAGTCGCACGTTTTTTTAGAAAAATCGGTCTGGGAACAGGCTGGTCCAGTGGTAACCAGTATGTTGTATATGAGATACCATGTCAAAAATACAAAACAAAACGTTTCAACAGGATTCAAACCTATTCACTGGCAGAAACCCTATCAGAACAAAAAAGCAGAGAAAATCAGGCTCCTTTCGTAAATGTTGCAACTCCAATCTGTTTTGATGATTCCTTTCCAGATATCTGTAACAGACTTGCAGATGCAGGAGCCGAAGTTTTTATCAACTTGACTGATAATTCATGGTCTAAAACCAATTGTGCAGAATATCAGCATTTTGCAAATTCTGTATACCGATGTATTGAATTACGACTTCCTATGGCCCGCTCCACAAATTCCGGTTATAGCGTAATCCTTGACCCTACAGGGAAAATTCTGAAAGATATGCCTCTTTTTGAGCAGGACTCAATTTTTGCAACTATACCAATTTATCAAACAGTCAGAACAATTTATCAAAGATTTGGAAACTGGCTTGCATATCTTTGCATAATTTTTATTTTTTTAGTTTTTATTTTGCAAATCAAATTATTAAACAGCCCCTTGGATCCCAAATCGGAAAATATAATTGGACGGAAACCTCGAAAGCCAAGAAATTCTAAAAAAAGCAGAAAAAAAAGAAATTAATATCATATATTAGTTTTTTGTGATATATTTCTATTAGAAAACATAAGGAAAGATAAATGCGTTGTCCATACTGTGGTAGTTTAGATGATAAAGTAATTGAATCTCGAACAATGGCAAATGGAGAAACAATCCGTCGTCGTCGTGAATGTATTAGTTGCGGTTATAGATTTACTTCCTACGAAAGAGTAGAAGAAAAACCTCTTATGGTTGTAAAAAAAGACGGAAGAAGACAGCCTTTTGATCGCTCAAAACTTGCTAAAGGAATAGAACGTGCCCTTGAAAAACGCTCAGTAACCACAGGAGCAACCGAAAATCTTGTCAACGAAATAGAAGATGCAGCTGTTATGGCAGGTAAATCCACCCGTGAAATCACCACAAGCGAACTTGGTGAAATTGTAATGCAGCGTCTTTACAACCTGGATAAGGTTGCCTATATTCGCTTCGCTTCTGCCTATAAACATTTTGAAAGCCTTGAAGAATTTATTCAGGAAATAAAAAATGTAGAAGAAATGCAAAAATAATGAAAATAATTTCTTCTGCTTATTGACACTAAAAATCAATTTTGGTATATTAACATCACTTACGGCGAAATAGCTCAGTTGGTAGAGCACCCGGCTCATATCCGGTAGGTCATAGGTCCGAGTCCTATTTTCGCTATACAGGCTTGCAGATTGCAAGCCTTTTTTTTATCGTTTTTATACGTATTTATACAGATTTATACGCCTTCTTTACACTAATATCAAAATCAATTAAACTAATATATATGGAAACATTTAAAGCACCTTTTAAGGGACGCTCACTATTAAATTGGATTGATTGGACGCCTCAGGAAATTGAAACATTACTAAATCTTGCGATAGAAGTAAAAGCGCAAGCTCATCGTGGAGAAGTTCATCAGCGGTTTTTAGGAAAAACGATCGCTCTTATTTTTGAAAAACGTTCTACCCGAACCCGAAGTTCTTTTGAAACTGCTTTCGGAGAAGAAGGCGGTCATCCAGTATTCATGTCCACAGCAGATATTCAGCTTGGCGGTAAAGAATCAGTACAGGATACAGCACGTGTTTTAGGAAGAATGTTCAGCGCAATCGAATTCAGAGGCTTTAAGCAGAGTCATGTTGAAGAACTTGCAAAATATTCAGGTATTCCTGTAATCAACGGACTTACTGACGAATTCCACCCTACCCAGGCTTTAGCTGATATTATGACACTTAAAGAAAACTTTGGCACACTCAAAGGACTTACATGGGCATTCTGTGGCGACGGAAGAAATAACGTTGCCCGTTCCATGATGCTTATTTCCGCTAAGATGGGAATCAATTTTTCTATTTACAGCCCTAAAGAATTGTTCCCTGATCAGGAAATTATCGATATTTGTAAGCCTTTTGCAGAAGTTTCTGGTGCAAAAATTCAAATTAGTGATAAAATGGATGTTGTAAAAGGTGCAGATGCGCTTTATACAGACGTTTGGGTTTCAATGGGAGAAGAAGCCCTTAAAGACGAGCGTATAAAATTGCTTACTCCTTTCCAGGTTAATTCAGATTTAATGAAGGCAACCGGTAAAGAAAGCACTATATTTCTTCATTGTCTTCCTGCAGTTAAAGGACAGGAAGTTACAGAAGAAGTATTTGAAAGCAAAGCTAGTCGCGTTTGGGATGAGGCAGAAAACAGAAAGCACACTATAAAAGCCATAATGCTTGGATTAATCTAGTAGGAGTAGATTATGAAAAAACTAATTTGTTCACTTATCACAGCCTTAATTGTTGCAGCATCTGCAATTGCAGTTCCTGTAAGTTACAATGAAACTGATCCTGCAAACTGGTCAGATATGTCTTATGTTCAGGTTCCAGTTTACAAGATTTTGGATTCAAAAGAAGGATATGTCGTTATTTATGCAAAAAAAGCATACGGCGTAGGACAAACAATTATCCCTAAAAAATGGGCATTAGGTTCTAAAGATGAGCCTGCAAAGCTTAAGATTAGAACAATTGGTTCCGGAAAACTAAAACCTTACCTTACTGTAGTAAAAAAGGGAGGAGAATTCCACCATGTAATTCTGACTGTACATACAAACAAGTCAGATTCATCCTGGGGTGTTGTTGGCAGAGGAGTACATCTTGATGTAGACAAAGATGTTCTCGAAGACTTGGAACTCTAAAAAAAAACATATAAAAAGGGCTGTCTTAAAGGCAGCCCTTATTTTTTTACGGATACATAAATGAAAGAATTAAAACAAGAACAAATTTCAGCATTTAAAAGATTTATAGAAGAACACAATGAATTTATTATCGTAGGTCATAAAGAGCCAGATGGAGATTGTATTTCATCATGTATCGGTATTAGTTATATTCTAAAATTCTTTAATAAAAACTATAAATTGATTAATGCAGGACCATTTAAGCGCGTAGAAATAAAACCGTATGCAGATTTATTTTCTAACGAAGTCGGTTTTATGTCTCAAATCGATATCCAAAACACAGGTCTTATAATGTGTGATTGTTCTGAATTCCATAGAATTGGAGAATTTGACACAGATTTAAAAGAAATAGACACCTTCTTTATTGATCATCACAAATCAGCAGAAGCTTTAAATCTTCCAAATTCAATTATTGATTCCTCAAGTCCAGCCTGCGCATTAATTGTTCAGCTTTTATACGAAGCTCTTGTTGGACAAGTTACAAATCAAGTTGCAGAAATCTTATATTTTGGAACAATGACCGATACAGGATTTTTCAGATTTTTATCACCATCTGATGCAAATGTACTTGTAACAATTTCAAGATTACTTCAAGCCGGAGCTGATCCAAGAAAAACATACGATTACATAACAAGCGGAAAAGCCTACTCCACCCGTAAATTACTTGGCGTCCTATTAAACCATGCAGAGCAATATGCAAATGGCAAACTTGTAGTAACCTACGAAACAATGGAAGATACCAAACGATATGGTCAGGAAGGTAGAGATTCCGATTTATTATATTCATCATTACTTGCAGTTCAAGATGTACAGGCAGTAGTTTTTTTACGTCAAGAAACCGAAAACACCTGTACAGCAGGCCTTAGATCTAAAGATTCTGTTGATGTTAGTCTTATAGCTCAAAAATTTGGTGGAGGCGGGCACAAAAACGCTTCAGGGCTAAGTACAAACGGAAAACTTGAAACTTTAATTCCAGCTATCGTAAAAGAATTTTGTAAAGTACTTTAATTGGCACGCTTCTTGCATAATAACTCTTATCTAAAAATATTTGGAGTTATTATGTTAAAAAGTACAATCGATGTAGAAAAAATCCCTGTTCTGGTAAAATCAAAAATCATTTCTGAAAAGAAAGGACTTCAACTTGTAGCCCTTGAAATTTCACAGGAACCGGCACAATACTTACTCAATCCTAAAAATTTTGAATTAATAAGTGACATAACCTATTCAATTTTAAGTTCTGATACAAGTTTTTTTCAAAAATATGATGAATCAAAACTGCCTTTTAAAAACTATCTAAAAATGTATATAAAATACAGATACCTTACGATAAAAAGAAATACCTGTAAAAAAATCAATCGCGAAGAAACACAAAATCTAAACGACATAATTGAATACGAAAACAGAGCTGACTCATATAATAAGACTGAATATTCGTACAGATTAGAAGACAATCCATCTTCCCTAAAAATTGCTAACACCACAAACTTGTACAGCACAAACTGTTGTAAAAATAAACTGACAATTTCCCAGATATTTAAAAGTCGAAAATACACAATCGAAAAAATTGCAATAATTGCAGCATTAAAATCAAGTTATTATATTGATGACAGACTAATTGCACACATAAGCAATTATTGTAAAATCAACGAAGATGAGCTATTTAATTTTGTAAATTACTTAAAAGAGTCAATTAAACAAAAGACTTATCGAATAACAAAACTTCAGGAAGAAAGGGATTCTTCATACAGAATGAAATGTTCCCTCGCCCTCCGTTTAGAAAAAACAGAATTAAATCCAGATAAAGCAAAAAAAATATACGAAAAAATGAAAATTCACGATTTACACTGGAAAAAGAAAAATAAAATCATTTCTCTAAAAAAATCAAATATATGTCCTGCCAATGATAAAATTTCAGAAGTTCTTGGTATATCAGAAAGCCTTGTAGGATATTACTTAAAAAACACATCAAAATTAAACAAGATTATTCCTAGTTTACTTGAAAATTAGAAAACTGTACTATAAAGATACTATGAAAATTTATTTAGCTACCGGCAACTTAAACAAAAAAAGAGAAATGTCTCAGATTCTATCAAATCATACTATCGTCATACCAAAAGACGAAGGTATCGATTTCAATCCTGTGGAAGACGGAACAACTTTTTATGCTAACAGCCTTATTAAAGCAAAAGCATTGTATGATATCGTTCATTGTCCAGTAATTGCAGATGATTCTGGAATATGCGTAGATGCTCTTGGCGGTATTCCAGGAATTTATTCAGCTCGTTATGCAGGACCAGCTTATCCACAGGGAAATCCTGATGGCAGGAAATGTCCTCAGGATGAGCAAAACAGATTCCTTATAGAACAATTGAACGATTGTCTATCTAAAAATACAATCGACGGATCCAAGTTTTTAAATGGAAAAAGATCTGCACATTACACCTGCGCTATGGTTTTATACCTTGGACCAGACAGGCTTTTTGTCTGTCAGGAAACCATGGAAGGAACAATAATCGAAAACATAGAAGATGCACGAGGAACCGGAGGATTTGGATATGATCCGATATTTTATCTTCCTCAATACAAATGCACTTCTGCAGAATTAACAGCCGATGAAAAAAATGCAATTTCTCACAGAGGAAAAGCAACCAGAGCGATGTTAAAAATAATGGAATCAATTCCAGAACTAAAAAATTAAAAAAAAAGCAATTTTTTTTGAAAAAAAAGCTAAAGTTCTAAAGTAATTCCTCCGAAAATTCAAATAGAAATGTTATGGCCGTAACGACTTCTTGTGAAGCAGCAGTCAGACATTCTGTTGCAAAAGTGTGTAGATGTGGCCTTGTAAACAGATGCACACCTTTGCAAGTATATGACAACAAGGATGTTGTCTTTTCAATATTCCAAGGAGGAATACTATGGTAATCAACCACAACATGTCGGCAATGTATGCCAATCGTAACTTGGGAGTTTCAGGACTCAGTCTCAACAAAGACATGGAAAAACTTTCATCAGGTGAAAGAATCAACCGTGCCGGAGACGATGCATCAGGACTTGCTGTATCAGAAAAAATGCGTTCACAGATTCGCGGTTTAAACCAGGCTTCACAGAACGCTTCTAATGGTATCAGCTTTATCCAGACAACTGAAGGATACTTGCAGGAAACTACAGATATCATGCAGCGCATCCGCGAACTCGCAGTACAGTCATCTAACGGTATCTACAGCGATGAAGATCGTATGCAGATTCAGGTAGAAATTTCTGCCCTCGTATCAGAAGTTGACCGCATTGCAAGCTCTGCTCAGTTCAACGGAATGAACATGCTTACTGGCCGCTTTGCTCAGCCAACAGGTGAAAATGTTGTTACTGGTTCTATGTGGTTCCATATCGGTGCTAACATGGATCAGCGTATGCAGGTTTACATCGGAACAATGTCTTCAACAGCATTAGGAATCCGTGAAATCGGTACAGAAACAAAACTTTCACTTTCAACACCGGAAGATGCCAACCGCGCTATCGGCGTAATCGATGAAGGTCTCAAGAAAATCAACAAGCAGAGAGCTGACCTTGGTGCATACCAGAATCGTATGGAATATGCAGTTAAGGGACTTGATGTTTCTGCAGAAAACCTTCAGGCTTCAGAATCACGTATTCGTGATACTGATATGGCCGCACAGATGGTAGAGTTCACAAAGAATTCTGTTCTTCAGCAGGCTGGTACAGCTATGCTTGCTCAGGCTAACTCACAGTCTCAGAACGTTTTGAGCTTGTTACGCTAAGCAGAATAACTTGTCTTTACTAAGATAGTGTGTTAATATTGATATAAGAGCTTGGGGGTATTGTGCCCCCGGGCTTTTATAGCAATGCGCGGTGTTTCTCTACTACCCTATCTACTCAATAAATCACCAAACATTCGCACTATCAGGCATGGATTCAGACATGTCATTAGTTCTTTGAAATAGTGCAACTACTATGCCGGAGTTTTATGGCAGTAGGAAAAGTCAGTTTGTTTTTACAAACCTACTTTTTCTGCTGAAAGAGGCTGAAATTATACGGGGGGCGCAACAACCTGTATAAACTCGCATAAAGCAGTTTTTTTTGTGACAGAACATGATGTTCTGTTTTAATTATGGCATGGAGGGCACAACTATGATAATTAATCACAATATGAGTTCTTTGTATGCTGATCGTGTACTGGGCATTTCTAATGACGGTATCATGAAAAACATCGAAAAACTCTCATCAGGCGAAAAAATCAACCGCGCTGGAGATGACGCTTCAGGACTTGCAGTATCTGAAAAAATGCGTTCACAGATTCGCGGTTTGAATCAGGCTAGCCGCAACATCGAAAATGGTGTTTCTTTCATTCAGACAACAGAAGGTTATCTTACAGAAACAACAGATATCCTTCAGCGTGTTCGTGAACTTGCTGTTCAGTCAGCTAACGGTATCTACAGCGCAGAAGACCGCATGCAGATCCAGGTAGAAGTTTCACAGCTTGTTGCTGAAGTTGATCGCATCGCTAGTCAGGCACAGTTCAATGGAATGAATATGCTTACTGGACGTTTCTCTAATACGTCTAACGAAGTAATGCAGTTCCAGATTGGAGCTAACATGGATCAGAACGCTCGTGTATTCATTGGTACAATGACAGCACAGGCTCTTGGTCTTAAAGGTGCACAGGGCTCAGAAGAAACTATCAACATCAACGATCCAGAGTCAGCAAACGCAACTTTGGGTGCAGTAGATGCTGCTTTAACAAATGTAACAAAGCAGAGAGCAGACCTTGGTGCATACCAGAACCGCTTCGAAATGGCTGCTAAAGGTGTAAATATTGCTGCAGAAAATACTCAGGCCGCAGAAAGTCGTATCCGTGATACAGATATGGCATCTGAAATGGTAGAATATACAAAGAACCAGATTCTCACACAGTCTGGAACAGCAATGCTTGCACAGGCAAATTCACAGTCACAGAACGTACTTGCTTTGTTAAGCTAGATTAGTTATTAGTTTTTAAGAGATATCTGGATGTCATCTTTTAAAAACGAAAGGTAATGGGAGGGGTGCGCCCCTCTCCCATTTTTCTTTTCAAGGAGGAACCTATGAATACGATAAGTTCATTAGGACAAGCAATGGCCATGGACGGCCTGAATGCGTACAATGTTCAAGTTTCTCAGATGAAAAAAACATCTGCCGATACTACGGTTTCACAAAAAGTAGTACCAACAGGATCTGAGGTAGCACAAGACATTGTAAAAAATGCTGCTGATGTTAAGGCAGACGCAAAACAATTAGAAAAAATGTCTGACTTAATTTCAGGACGAAAACTACAGTTCAATGTTAACAATGAATTAGGAAGTATCGTCGTAAAGGTAGTAGATCCAAATACTAATCAGGTATTAAAAGAGATACCATCTGAAGATATGCAGAAACTAAAGATCAACATAAGAAAAACCATTGGTGCTCTTTTTGATCAGTTGATATAATTTCTGCTTTTCTGTAAGGAATATATGGCAGGAATCAATATACCAGGGGTTACAGACCAATATAAGACCAGTGAAACAATCGAAAAACTTATGCAAATCGAGCGAATTCCGCTTACAAGGGAGCAGAAAACGCTCGATTCGTATAAGACAGAGCAAGATGCCTGGCGTTCTGTTAACCGAAAAATGACATCATTACGAGATAGTGTTAAATCTCTCTACTCTTTCGAAAATCCTTTTAACAATAAATTATGCTCATCGACAGATGAATTTGCAATTACTGCAGAAGCTACACGTAAAGCAGAATACGATTCTTTTAAAGTTGACGTAATTCAACCTGCAACCGCTGACAGATTTTTAACTTCGGAATTAGATGCAGATACAAAAGTTCCAGCAGGAACCTATACATATAAAATCAATGACAAATCAATTTCAATGAAATGGAAAGGCGGTTCATTACAGGAATTTTCTGCTGCCCTTAACAGACGAGGAAACGATCTTATAAAGACTCGTGTAATCGGAGCTACAAAAGGAAAAAAAACACTTGCAATAGAATCTCTAAAAACAGGTGAAGAAAATAAATTAAATTTTGAAGGTGATGCAAGAGCTTTTGCCGAATCAAGCGGAATGATTGTCCGTATTAAACCAAAAGCAACAACTTTTGGAACAGTGCGAACAGATTTTAAGCAGGCACCAGAAATTGAACTAGAACAAAAACGACTTCCAAAAATTTCTACATCTTCTCTTAAAGTTACAGGAGAAACTATTACCGTTCCTCCAAGAAATGGTTTTAGCATTTCAATTCCAGAGGAAGCAAAAACAAATTCTAATCCTCATATTCAGTTTTCAATTACAAAGCAACAAACTCAGGATATTACAATCCAATTAAATAAGATGGATGAAAGACCTGATATTCCAGAAACAGGTTCAATTACGTTCCGTGATGTTACAATTGTAAACGCAAACTCAGACCCTGCCCTTCCACCAGCTCCCGTTGAAAAACCTGAGCCAGTGGATACAATTACCACAAGCGATGTTTTATTCGCTGTTTTTAAGGACGGAACCGAAAAATTAATTCAAACACCTGATATTTTAACTGCAGAAAACACCTCTGTAGATATAAGTCTTAACGATTATCCGGGAATCGAATCAATCGTTATGAGAAACAGGAATACCGGCTATACTTTTAATCTTTCAACAATGCAGGTTACAAATCCCAGCGAAAATCTTGGATTTATTCCACAACATCCAATAACAACTGCAAGTGATGCAATTATTAAATATGAAGGAATTACGATTAAAAGACCTTCTAACGATATCGATGATGTTGTACCAGAAATTACCCTCCATGTTCATGAAAAAACAGATAAAACCGCAACTATAAAGATAGAACCAGATGTTGAATCAGCAAAAGAAGCATTAATCACCTTTGTTGGAAAATATAATCAGGCTCTTGCCGAGGTAAACATTTTATCTCAAAACAAACCAGAACTGGTTGAAGAATTAGACTATTTATCCAGTGAAGAACAGGAAAAACTTAGAGAAAAAGTTGGAATGTTTAACGCAGACTCATCATTAACAAGTTTAAAATCTTCTATGCAGACAACAACCAGTGCAAGATATCTTTTTTCAGACAGTGCTACTGTTACAATGTTAAGTCAGATTGGAATTGCAACAAATGCTACAAACTATTCCGGCTACACCCCGAGCAAACTACGAGGTTACCTTGAAATCGACGAGAAAAAATTAGACTCTGAATTACAGACACATCTTGACGACATAAAAAATATCTTTGGATTTGATTCTGATGGAGATTTAATCATTGATTCCGGAATTGGATTCAAACTTGACAAACAGCTTACAGGATATGTTCAATCTGGTGGTGTTTTCGCAATGAAAACAGCCAGTTTGGATTCAAAAATAAAATATAGCGAACAAAGAATTACTAAATTAGAAGCACAGATGGCTGACAAAGAAGCCGATTTAAGAAATAAATACGGTTCAATGGAAGGCGCACTTAATAGTCTGGAAGGACAACAAAATTCTATTAAGAATTTTTCTAACTCTCTAAGAGGAAATAATCAATAGGCGGTAAAAAATGGAATTTTATTTAAATGAAGAAAAAATTGACGTTACAATAGAATCTGAAAAAACTGTTGGAGATGTTTTTAAATCCTTTGAGCTTTTATGCGAAGAAAATCAGGCTGCCGTTATCGGAATTGTACTGGATGGTAAAAATATTACCGCAGAAGAATTTGATGAGATATCTAAACAAGAATTAAAAGACTCAATGATTTTTAATTTTAATGTTGTAACAAAAACAGCAATACAGGAATCATTTACAAAATTATCTGAACTTTTTACCGAACTTGCAGATAAAATGATCCAGATTCCAGTTGAACTTCAAAGTGGCAAAGATAAGGATGCTCATAATTCAATTAAAACACTTGCAGACAGTATAGAAAATTTCTGTCACATTGCCGCATTAGCATCATTGTTTGAAGAATATACGAATGTAACAATTGACGATATGCCGTTTGCAGAGTTTTTTGCACAATTTAGTCCTGTATTAAACGATTTTGAACAAGCCTTAAAAGATAACGACACTGTCACTGTTGGTGATTTAGCAGAATATGAAATCTGCCCGCGCTTACAAGCAATTGCTAAAACATTAAAAGCACTGAACTAAGGAATTATTATGGATTTTGATTTTAGAGCAGGAAAAACTCCACTACAAGCAAGACAAAACTCGATAATCTACGTAATTATTCTAATAAGTCTTGTTATAATTGCATTTTTGTTTTTAGTCTGGTTTTTGCTACGAATATATAAAAAACACAAGGAAACTCCAGAATTCCTTGAAAAAGAAAAGAATAGAATTACAAACAAAAATGATGTAGAACTTCTTTCTAAAAAGCAAAATTTATCAAAAACTTTTGCAGCCTTGCTTTTAAAAATCTGCAAAATGTACGAAATTCCAAATATTTTGTACTGTATTAAAGACATTAAAAATATATGTGATTATTTTGATAAATATTACAGAGAAGAAAAAAACAACATTTCCCCACAGGAAATAAATAATCTTTTTAATCTAAAATACAAATTAGAACGAATTTACGCCTCATATTCCCCTCTTACAAATACATATTCCTTGCCTGCAAACATGCAGATTTCACAGATTTTTAAAGATGGATCTAAAAAGACATATACAATTAACTCAAATAAAAAAGAATATCTGGCAATAGAAGTTCCTGAAGCTCAAAAAGACGATAAAGAAAGAGAAGCTTTATCAAAAATTGCGTTTACATTTACATCGAAAACAGGAATGAGTTATGCCTTTTTAACAAGAATTATGAGATATGAAAAAACTGCTGATAACAGACTTCTGATGATAGTTTCTCATTCAAATAATTTAATAACAAAGCAGCAGCGAAACCATAAGCGCATTTATATTAACGAAAAAACTACTTTTTCATCACTTAAAAAAAAGGTAGAAAAAAAACAGGTTACCTTTGTACCATCAGACCAGAAATATAATTGCGTAATGACAAATATTTCTGCCGGAGGTTGCTGTATTACATCTACACTTCCAATCAAAGAAGGACAAATGGTTAGCATTGAACTACCGTTTAACGAAGAAAAACTCAACTGCTACGGCAAAATTATCAGAACCCGAAAATCCCTTTCTCCAGGAATCTATAATTTGCACATTCAATTCTTGAATTTACCTCTGGAAGTTCAAAACAGCATCTTAATCAGGGTTAACAACATAAATGTCTAAACCGTATTGTTGTATAATTCACTTGAAAAACTAGCAACATTGGAGTATTCTATAAAAAGCCATGAAAATTTTGGAGCTTAAAGATCTCGAAAGAGAAGAAGGTTATATTTATTACAGAAGAAATTTCTCAGCTTTGGCAATACTGGAAATACCTGGTTCTACATTAGAAGCTCCAGTTGAATTTTGCATTGAAACAAGTCCGTTAGGCGAAAAATCAATTGAACTTAACATAAATAACAATATAAACTATCCTCTACTACCTGTAAAAAAAGCACTTAAAGAATACATTCTTTTACAGGATACAGAAGGAAAACTACCGTGATTTCAATTACAACTCATTCTTCTCAAGAAACAATCGATTTAGGAAAAAGAATCGGTAAAATGTTAAAGAAAGGCGATGTAATTGCAATGCAAGGAACTTTAGCAGCAGGAAAAACCACAATTACAAAAGGCATTGCAGAAGCACTAGAAATCAAAGAAACAATCACAAGTCCAACTTTTTGTTTAATAAGTGAATACCAGGGTAAAATGCCCTTATACCATATGGATGTTTACAGACTTGACGGTGGAGAAGACTTTATAAACCTTGGTACTGACGATATGATTTATGGCGAAGGAGTAAGTATTATAGAATGGAGTGAAAAAATTATGGATGAACTCCCTAAAAAAACTATAGTTCTTAAACTGGAACCACAAGAAGATGGATCTAGAATAATAACCATCGATAACTGGCCTTATGAACAACTCAATTAGGAAATAAAATGAAAGCACTTGCAGTAGATTTAGCCGTATCAAAATTAACAGTATCAGCAAAAAATGAAGACCATGTTGTAACAGCTGTTTATGATATTGGTATGAAGCAATCAGAAACCCTTTTACCAGCCATTGATTATGTTCTACAAAAAGCTGGTTTAACTGCAAAAGATTTAGAATACTTAGCACTTTGCCAGGGACCAGGTTCATTTACTGGTCTGAGATTAAGTTTTGCCGCTCTCAAGGCAATTCAAATTGCAAATAACATTCCCCTTTATGGAATATCAACCCTTGATGTTTATGCAGAACATTATAAAAATTTGCCTTTTACAATTCTTTCCTGTATAGATGCAAAAAAAGAACGTTTTTATGCAAAGGCATTTTTAGAAGACAAAGAAATTTTCAGCGAAGATGATTATACAGTTGAAAAAATTATTGAATTAATGAAAGAAAAATCTTCTCAAAATGTTTTGATATGCGGAACAGATGCTGAACTTTTACACGAAAAAATTAAAGACGAATTAAATAATTTTAATATCTATACTGTTAAATTTGAAGTTAACACCACAGACCAGTTATTTAAGATTTTAGAAGAAAAAATCAAAAAAAATGAACCGCCACTTAACGATTATGACGGTCCAGTTTATTTGCGCGCAAGCGAAGCAGAAGTAAAACTCAATAACTAATTTTATACAGGTTATTTTCCAAGAATTTTTGAAAGTGCTCCAATTTTGTCAGTATTAACAGATGAAGCTGCTGCATTTTCAGATTTAATTGCATAAAAAACTTCCTGTCTAAAAACTTTTACATTTTTTGGAGCTTCTACACCTATTTTTACCTGATCACCACGAATTTCAATGATAGTTATAGTTATATCTTCTCCAATTTTTATTGATTGATCAGTTTTTCGGGAAAGAATTAACATATTACTCCCCCTTCTTTTTTAAGGCTTCAACAATGTTAAACTTTGTAGTCCAGCGATTGTCACTTAAAACAACCTGAGCACAAACATTATTTTTTCGATTAATAACAATTGGTCCTAAAAAATTCGCTGTAATTGCAGATCCATCATTAGGAATTGTAACAATTGTCATTACAATCAAATCTTCAGGTGAAGTAATTCCTATTGATTTTAATGATTCATCATCTATATCTGCTTCATATTCATTACTTACAATGAATGGGTCTATTAACAAAAATGCAAGATTTTTTTCTTCTGTTGACTGAAGCCAAATAAATGGCTGGTATTCAGATTCTATCAAAGCATATTTAGTATACTTTTCAAAACCCATTATTCCGTTTGGAAAAGTTACTAACTGCTTTTCATCAACATTTACAATTCCATTTGATTTTGTCTGGACTTCCATGTTTTTCCTCTCTATTTATTAACGCATGTAATTAAGTAAAGTATTGTTGTACATTTTACCTGCATTACTTAATGTAGCCTGATAAGCATAATCCAACATCTTCATGTCAGTTATAGCTTTTGTAATATCTAAATCACCCTCTGAACTTATTTGCTGTGTAACGTTCAATGCAGTTGCCTGATTTCTCTGAACATTCAATTGAGCACGTTCATATTCTGAACCAGATTTTGCAATTCTTGTTACAAGACTATTAATTCCATTATCTAACGAACCTAAAACCCGGCCACCAATTGCCTCATGATCACCTTTTAATAAAGCATCTCTAAAAGCAATTACTGTATCAAACATAGATCCGCCACTAACACGAACGCTGTTACCAAGATTATATGGAGGTTTTTGACTAGAATCTTTAATTATACCAAGTTCATTTAACGACGAACCTTTTACATCATTCAACCAAAGCTGTCGAGCATCTGTGGTTTCTAAATTAAGGCCGTTAGTAATAGGATCAATACTGGCTTTTACAGCTGCACCACTGTCGTTGATTTTACTTGCAAGTGCATATACATTATCACCAGCAGAGATATTAATTTGAACCCCATCAACACTTATAATACCATCGCTTGATGCCTGCCACATTGATGCATCACGTCCACCAAATATTTGCTGCTGTTCTGCCCAGAAAGTTCTGTTTCCGGCATTATCAACATTCATATATTTATTTTCGTCGACTTCAATTTTGTTAGAATCAATATTTCCGTTATAACGAACTGTTTCAATTAAAGGAACTCCGCTACCTTCTACATTTCCCATTTCAACTTCAAAAGCAGTTGCTTTAGTATTTGTACCGGCAAAAATTGAGTTTCCATCAGATGAAATTGCATTAGCATTTTGAATCAATTCTTTTAAAAGTTCATCAACTTCAACTGCCATATTTTTCATATCATCTTTTGTATAAATACCATTTGCACCAGTAACAGCAAGTTCTCTAACTCTCTGCATAATATCCAAACTATTAGACATATAACCTTCGCGGAGTGCAAAATTATCTGTTAAGGTAGCAGCATTTTTTTCAAAATTATTTACTCGACCTAAAAATGACTGATATCGTACAAGATGACCGGCTGCAATTGGATCATCTCTAAGCTGTTGAATTTTTCTCTGACTTCCAAGCTGATTATTTGCCTTATTTAATCGACTTTCCTGTAGTCTTAAATTTGCCTGAGTATCCATATTGTTCATATTTGAACTAATTCTTCTCATATTTTACCTCACCAGTTATCTTTTAATTAAACCTTAAGTCTATTGATTACAGTATCAAGAAGACTATCCCAAACAGTTACAAATTTAGCAGCAGCATTATAACCATGCTGGAACTTAATAATATCTGAAAGTTCCTCATCTATGTTTACACCACTGATAGAATCTCTCAATGAACGCAAATCATTCATAACAGCCATATGACTATTAAGATTATTTTCTGCCTGTTCCCCTTTTAAGCCCACATTGGTTACAGAATCAGCAAAATAATCATCAAAAGTTCTTTCATGTCCAATCATAACCTTTGTATTTCTGATTGCCGCAATTTCAACTGCTGCACGTGCATCTCCTGCATTTACATTACCATTATTATCCATAAATGCAGCAGCAACACTCATTACATCGTTTTTGATTGCCTGATTTACTTGAATATATCCTGCTGGATTTAAAACAGGGCTAACCGCAAATTGAGCACCATCGAGAGCATTTACTGCATCTGCCTGAGCATAATCATAAGCTCCCTGAGCTCCACTTGAAGATAAGATTCCTGAGTAACCTGTCAAGAAGAAACCAGAATCTTCAACATGACGAATTACAAAATCTGGATTTTCAACATTTTTAGCTGTTGTTCCTTTTAATACCAGATTATTATTTCTATCCAGATATGCTTTTACTTCTGCATTAGAATCATTTATTCTATTTATAACAGTTTCCACAGAATCAGTTGGATGATATTCTACCTGAACATTACCTTCAGGACCGCTAAATGTCATTACACCTTCTAATCCAATCTGTTCCTGAGGATTTAATTTAGTAGTTCCTGTAAATCTAAAGATATATGAATGATCCATCTGACCATCACCATCTCTATCGTAATTTCCATTTACGTTTTCAACAAATGATCTTTGGGTAAAGAAATTTAGCCCTGTCACATGATTTGCACCGTATGCGTTTCTATGAACATCATTTACAAGGTCAGCAAAATTCATTGTCATTGTATTTAATGATTGAACTTCATTACGAACATCTACATCCCGTAATTCAATTAATGCACCTAATTTTCCACCACTTACGTAAGCATCAGTTCCATTATCGTTCCATACAAGTTTGTCATATCCGTTATTATCAACAACAGTTTGGAGATCAAAAGTACGGGCAATGCCACCCTGTACTAAAACCTGACCATCCAGATGTACAAAAAATTCATCAGAATCTCTTCTGTCTGTAGTAATATTTACAAGTTTTGAGAGCTTATCAACTAACAGATCTCTTCTGTCCAGCAAATCGTTAGGATTATCCCCCATACCTTTTGACCGAACAATTTCTCCGTTAAGATTTGCAATCTGCTTTGCATAATCATTAACCTGTTTTACAGTTGCTTCGATATCAGCATTGATTAAAGTTCCGATTCCCATCAATCCTTCCCACTTAGTATTGATTGAATCAGTAAGGCTTTCTGCACGAGTTACAACAGCCTGTCGTGATGACTGGTTTTCTGGATGCATAGCAAGTTCCTGCCAGCTCTGCCAGAACTTATCCATATTTGAGCGGATAGAAACATCTTCGGGTTCGTTATAAATCTGTTCTATCATTGTGTAATATTTACTGCGAGTATCCCAATAAGATTCATGATGCTGCTGTTCTGTAATACGATTATCAAGCATTTCATCGCGAACTCTTTCTACAGACTGAGTATCAATACCCTGGCCAATCATTCCGGCTCTTTCTGCACGTTCTAGATCAGGTCTGTACAAAGGATCAAACTCCTTCATATTTACACGCTGTCTAGAATAACCTTCTGTATCTGCGTTTGAAATATTGTGACCTGCAGTCTGGATGGCGTCAGTATGAGCCATAATACTGCGTTTACCTAATTCTATTCCTGAAAATGTCGAACCCATATTACTACCCTTTTCCTTTCAAATTAATACAAAGTATTCAGAACAACGCTTTTTGGCTGTTTTTGTACAATATTTCCCGTTCTGGAATAAACCTTACTTCTAGACTGAGGAAGGGAATTATTGATAACACTACGAACAAAATTACGAGTGATACTTATATAATCACCAAGAGCCTTATTTTCTGTTCTACAACGAACAAGCTTACCACGAACTTGTGCTAAAAGAGCTTTTATTTCTTCATTATCTTCTTTTACCAGAGAAGCTACAGATTCTCTTTTTTCATCAAGTTTATTAAAACTGTCCATTAAAAGATTTACATTTGAAATTACTTTGCTTAATTCAGGCCAGCTTTTATCATTTACAGCTTTTTTAAGATTTGCCTGTTCGATTATAACTTTAGAAAGAATTTCGTCTTCTTGAATTAAAACCTCTTTGTATTCATAATTGCTCATAGTAAATCCTCCGGAATAAAAATTATTCCAATCTCATTTCTTTATCGGAATTTAAAAAATTGACTTAAGGAAAAAATTAAAAAAATAAAAAAAAATGATATTTTATATAGAAAAAAACTTAAAATCATTTTTTTGATATTGACCAATTTTATAAAAAACTAGTATACTATTTTTCGTCAATAACACGGTGCCTGTAGTTCAGCGGTAGAGCGCCAGATTGTGGATCTGGTTGTCGTGGGTTCGAGCCCCATCA
>CADBSK010000160.1 GCA_902797305.1 uncultured Spirochaetaceae bacterium
GTATCCTCTATTCTACCCGCACGGAATCGTATTTCATTATTTAAGCTATCATAATATGCAAGATACAAATCTGTTTGATCTTTGGAGTTTGCAACTGCTGGATCTTTAGAAATACAATGTGTGGCGAAGGATGGTTCAACAAATCTCGCTTTATCAATAGAAAAACTATTATTCTTTATTTGCGCTGTACTCTCTATTCTTAAGCAATTAGCGGCATTCAAATATGTACCACTAGCAGCACCCCATATACTTGAAGAAAGAGCGAAAGCATCTGCTGTATTTAAATTGTTACTACCATTAACAGGAGTAGAACTGTCTCCACCTTTATTATTAGCATCACTCTCGCCTCCTGCTACAACTCCAAATGTATTTCCATTCGAATCATATTCAAATCCTACGCACTGCATAAAATCATTTGAATAATTCCAGATTACATATGATTTACTTGCGTCAGCCATAGACCATCTTTTATAACCATTTGCAAAAGCAAAACCAATCAAACCGTTTGAAGGATTAATTTTCATAGTAATATCTTTTGCTGAGTTGTCATGAGGCATAGCTGCCGCAGAGTTGAAATCCCATACATCCATAACAATGTCATCAGAGAGGCGGTTGTTGTTAGTGCCATTAGGCTGGCGGTTATAGCAGCCAGAGTAGTTTCCTGCTTCTTTTATGGCATTACCGGAAGAAGAACCATGTGCATCATCATTATTGATGTTGTTCAGAGATTTTATAGTAACAGCATTGTTTTCTGTTCCTACAGTCTGTGTAATATTTACTTCACCTGACTTAGCACCGTTAGGAAGTTCAAAAGTGAATATGTTTTCTTGTCCAGAAACAGCCTCCAATGAAGCATTATCAGTATATGTTTTATCCTGACTGTCACTCAGAGCTTTTTCTGTTTTAGACAGGTCTTCATGTTCCTCAAAGTAAATCTTACCACCTGCAAGGTTAAAACCATGAACTTTTATATTCTCATATTCATAACCACCGCTTCCCTGAGCATGAGTCTTGTAAACCGGATAATGTCCCAATGCAGTACGGTCATAAACCGACGGATTAGAACTCTGGTAAGAAGAAAGGGATGTTGTGAATTTAGAAACATACGGAACTACATCCATCTTGTAGCATGACGTATTATTATCTTTTGATGTCTGTTCTGCAGAAACATCTGAAGCTGAACCTGCGGTATCCAAAGCAAATACGGAAAGTGCCTTGTCTATGCCGACAACATCGTCTATATAAGCAGTATCAATGCTAAGATACCAGTCAACGGTATGACCGTCCTGGTCAAACTTTGTATCACTGACAGAGATTTCCCAGTGATCAGTTCCTATAGCAACAGAAGGTGTTACCCAGGAAGCTGTAGATGGGTTGTACCAGGCAGCCTGAGTATAGCCTTGCAATGCTGCAGACTGTGCATCAGAAAGCTTATCATAAAGTGTAATGGTTGTTTCTCCAGCAGTTGTTTCTGTCTGAGTAAGTCCATTATAAGCTTTAAAGGAATCAAACTTAAACCAGAGGGAACTGAGCCTTGTCTCATCAAAGGCGGTTCCGTGGAAGGTTATCTTTCCCGAAACCTTAGGATCCTCCCCAAGTGTTGTGTCTGACTTTACTTCATAATTCTTTACTTCAACAGACAGGTCACTTTCAAGTTCAATATGACCATTATCTCTTGAGGCATTGTAAAGGCTGTTCTTTGGAGTGACCGTTGTAGTGGTAACGACAGTCTTTCCATCTGGTGCAGCCGCAGAAGAAACAGTTCCAAGTGTATAAGTAGTTTCACCGTCACCAAGGCTGTCAATCTCATCATTAGTTTCAGAAGTTACGGTTTCGTCTGTAGTTACGACAACCTTTTTCTTAAAGCCTGTACCTTCCCATTCAAACGGTTTTATATAGGCTTCTGGTGGTGTGCTGTCAGCAGTATTTTTATAGACCTTGAGGTTGAGGATTGTATAACCTGTATCATAGCCAGGAGTACACTCTTCTGTAGAATCCCAGAACGTAAAGTTCAGGTATATTGGACCGTCTTCCCCAGTTATCTGCTCATTTGTGACTGTGAGTGAACCGCCGTCATTTGTTACGTCTTCACCGCTTACCCTGTTGGTTGAGTAAGACCAGTTTGCATTTGTTTGTGTTCCGCTAAACTTTATCTTGGCATTATTACCAGAATCAATAAGTTTATAACCGTTAAGAACCTCTGCTGTCAGTTCTCCCTTATTTTCTCTAATCTTTTGCGGATCAGTATTTGCTGCAGCTGCATGAGAGAACATATAGTAGAACGGTTCCTGTCCACCTACGAATTCCGGAATGAGAGCTGCGCCATTCTTAAGTTTCCATAAAGAACTGCGTTCATAACAGTCAGAAGTATCCAGGCCCCAGATTTTTTTTCCGCTCTTTGTCAGAGGACTGTTACTGTTTTCATCTCTCTGGGCATAGAAGGTAGAGAATTCTCCGCTTCCAAAGTCGAATACGCCGTTACCGTTAAGGTCGGTTCCAAGCATGAGTTTTGTAATGCGCGGTGCATTGTTGCTTGCATAGGTCTTAGTATAACCATGACCTATGTTTCCTGCTTCATCGAACGTTACTACGTGGATTTCTACAGGACCGTCAGGAATGTTTGCAGAGTTGAACGAAGCTTCCCAGCTGTAGTTCTTAGTCTGGCTTCCTGAGAATGATTCAAGCAGTTCATCTCCGTCGTCATTACGGATAGAACCATCCGAGTTTTCTCCTTCACCTGAGTGGTCTACTACAAGTGCGTATACAAACAGGGCTTCTTCTTCGTTTCCATCATATGCAGGGTTTATGGTTACAAAGCCAGTAGTGCGGTCTACGGATGTTATGGTTCTGTAAAGTCCTCCGATGTATACAAGGCCTCCGGTACGGATGTTCATATCATCCTTAATTTCTGTTGCAGTAAGTTTCGCATCTGCTGGTGTATTTTCTATATTAATATTACGCACCGGAAGGTCATCACTGTTAATGTAAACCGTTTTTGGACTTTCTCCTTCATAAGAAACATAATCTTCATCATCTGCAATATTTGTACGGTTATATTTAGTGTTATTGCCCCTGCTCTTAGGCAGCATAGGGTTATAGACACGCTCTCCATCTGAACCTTTTCTCTTTATATAGAATACAGCCTTATCAAAGCCGCTTCCTTCTTCTATGATTTTTCCGGCCAGCGTGAACGAAGCACCGTTTGAGTTCTGGAGGAAGTTAGAATCTCCGAGGAGGTTTGATGCTGAACCGTAAGAGTCACGGTACAGCCTGATTCCTTTCTTGTGCTCGTTTCCTTCACCATCAATTTCATAAAGGTCAGGGAAAGACGGAGCTGTGTTGTCTATGTCTACCGAATAAGTTTCATCTGCATGTCCTTCACTGCCTTTTACATCTTCTGCAACAACCTTAACGGACCAGGTTGAAGTTCCTGTTATCGGGATCCTGAAGTTTATCTTTTTATTTTTTGCTACTTCATCAACCGTAA
>CADBSK010000161.1 GCA_902797305.1 uncultured Spirochaetaceae bacterium
CTGTTCGCCGCTGTGCTTGCTCTGTAGCCGCCTGCTGGGAAGAACACGCCGCCAATCGTGTAGCCGTGCAAGTCTGAGATTTGGCTTGACGTTGCCGCCGCCGTCGCGCTGTCCAAAACGAAGTTCTCGATGTCGGCGAGAGTCGGGAGTGTAAAGCCTGATTCGGCGAAGCTAGGCGCACTCTCTGACCACAGATGATACGTTCCCACGTCCTCTGGGCTGTAGCCGCCCACGTTGTGGGTTGCGATGGTGTAGCTCTGTCCGTTGATTGTCGCCGTCTTGCTGTGGGCGAACGCGGTGAGAGCCGTGCCTGTGGCGGTGTAAGCTGTCGCGCCTGCCGTAAAGTTCGTGCCGTCGATGTAGGTGAGGTACCAGCCCCCGCTCGTGTCCACAAGCGTGATGATGAGCTTTGTTGAAGCGAGGTTCGTTCCGCTCGAAGCGTCCACAGCCCCCATCTGCACTCGGAGCGTCATGTTTCCGCTCGTGCCTGCCGTGTAGCCCGCGAGCGCGTTTTCCGTGCCATTCACGAACTTCTTTCCGCTCAAGTCGATTGACGCGTGGTTGTTGATGACCGCGCTCTCTCCGCTCAAAATGTCGAATCCGTCGTCGTCAAAGTCCGCGATTGCCACGCCCGGAATGTGCAGGTAGGCAGAGGCGAATGTCTTTCCCGCGCCCGCGCCAACAGGAATTGTAATGTCAAGGGCGGCTCCGCCCCAGCGGGCGTAAAGGGTCTCGCTGTCGGAGGTAAGAGCAGAAACATCAGTTACAGCCTCGCCAGAATAGTTTGATTCCCTGTACCAGCCGCAGAAAGTGCGTTCTGCCTTTGTCGCATCGCTTTTAAGGGAAGCAAGGGCAGACTGCCTTGAATAGTAGACGGTTTCGCTGGAAAGTGTGGCTTTGTCCGTAACATAGGTAACGCTCTTCTTTGCGTCAAAACTTGTGAGCGTGATTGAAGAGGAGCTTTCAAGCCCGTCCGCCACGATTGCCCGCTCCATACATGAGCCGAGGAGGATTGCCTTTTCGCTGTCTCCGTAGAATTTAAAGATAAGCTTATACTGTCCTGCACTTAGGCTAGTGTTTGCGTAAGTTGCCCTTCCGCCCGATACAGTGAGGTTCGTATTTCCTTCTGCCGTTTTTACTGTTCCGTCGCTATTCCACAATGTAACGGTAACGCTCTCTACCCCCGCCGCAGGATAGGTCACATCCACATTCAGAGAGCCTGTGCCTGTCAAACTTTCAATTTCTGTCTGCTCAAGATTAAATGTAAGGCTTATTCCGCTTGCCGTGACTGATGTGGCAGAGGCATAGCTTGTAGTGTCAGAATATACCAGTCCTTTTTTACTTGCCGTAAGGGTAAAAGTCCAGTCGTCCCCCACTTCTGCCGTTACGGAAGAGCCTGTCATTACAGCATAGGCTGACTGGCTTCCGCTCTTATTGAAAGTCTGGTTTATTTTTTCAGTTTCACTTCTTTTTCCCACAAGGGTGAATGACTCAAAATCATCCGCCGTAACAGTGGGAAGGGCTGTTCGCGACCCATAGCCCGCAAGGGAAAGTCTTATGACAGCCGTTTTTCCGTTCGTGTCGGAAGAGTCTTTTTTCTCACC
This sequence comes from uncultured Spirochaetaceae bacterium, assembly GCA_902797305.1. Classification (GTDB taxonomy): domain Bacteria; phylum Spirochaetota; class Spirochaetia; order Treponematales; family Treponemataceae; genus Treponema_D. The sequence continues at coordinate 1,605 of CADBSK010000161.1, forward strand.
AACTCCCTCAACAAGGTTATTGCATGAAGCCATGAGCAGACCTGTAAAAAGGAGTGCCGTTCTTAAAATTTGTGTCTTTATTCTTTTCATCTTGATTTTCATAGTTCACCCCCTTACTCAACGACAACAGAGATTCCGGTAGAATAGACGATTCCGCCCTTTGTGCCGCTTACTGTTACCCGGTAAGTTCCCTTGGCAAGGGAGCCGGTGCTGATTGTCATGGTGCTTCCGCTTGAAGAGAAGGCTGCATTGCTTGCGCCGTTGTCAACATCCCATTGGTAGTCTGTGTAGCCGCTTGCCGCCGTAAGGGTTACAGTGCCGCCGCTTTCAGTTTTGCTTACGCTGATGTCGCCGAATTGCTCTACGGTCACTGTAACGACCTTAGCCGCAACTTTTGTTCCCACCTTGCCGGTCATGTCAACGGAAACCTTTTCGGAAGCGGCGATATATCCTGCCGTTCCTTCGCTTCCCGTAGCCTTTGTTCGCACATAAAGCGAGGCAGGTTTTTCAATCTCGCCTGTGCCTATGTCGCTCCATGTTGAGCCGCCGTCAGTTGAGTATTCAAGGGTGTTACTTGCCGAGGCAAACTTAATGTAGCCGTATGTGATGTTTGAAGTGTCCGAGCTGAGTGCTGGAGCTGTTGGAGTTGCCGCCTGTACGGTGACGAAGACTTTTGTCTCAAAGTTCTCATAGCCTTCCGCCGTTACGATTACATCTTTGTAGTCCGAAGAAGTGAGAGCATTCGTGTCTTTAAGGCTTCCGCTTGCGCTTGCTGTAATGTCGTTTCCGCTATCATCCTTTACCTGTGAAAGCGTTACGCTTCCGCTCAAAGTTTCCCCTGATTTTTCGGTCTTGCTGTAAGTCGCGCTCGCGCTTGAAATAGTGCCTTTTTCCACCTCAGATTTTAAAGACTCTTTTGTAACTGTGCCCTGGCTTGCCTTTACATAGACGAACTTTCCGCCACAGTTTGCGGAAAGTGTAAGATTTTTTGAAGTCGCACCGCTGATTGGCTTTTCGTTGCTTCCGCTTGAATCATCTGCCACATACCACTGGTAGGTCACATCGCTTCCAGTGTAGGCGGTCTCCGCGTTGCCATTGTCCTCGTCAAGATAGTAAGGAGTTGCGCTAAGGCTTCCGCCCACTTTTGAACTTCCGCTTACCTTTACGCTGTCTATCGTTATGTCCGCGTGTATCGTATAGACGACTGACTTTGTGGCTGTCTTTGAGCTGTCCTTGTCCGCCTGTGCGGTAACGCTCAATGTTACCGTCTTTCCCTTGTTTGCAGGCTCTGCCATGAAAGCCTTTGCATCTTCCCAAGAAGAAAGCACCGTGCCGTCGCTGGCGGTGTAGGTCTTTGTGACGGTGATAGAATCCCGGTAGTTTGTGGTCACTACAGGCTCTTCCACTGAGGAAGCCTCACTGTTGTACACGGTTTTGTCTTCCGGCAGGGTGAGCTTTACATCCGGGGTGTAGTCTGCCGTAAAAGTGACGCTCTCAAAGCCCTCCGCGCTGATTGTAACAGGAATGCTTCCGCCTAAAGTCTCTGCCGTAATTATGGAAGAAACATCGTAGACAAGTGTTTTTGTGCCGTCGCCATTGTCGCTTGCTGTTCCTGATATTGCGCTTTCTTTTCCGTCCACGCTGGTGGCCGTAGATGCGCCCGCGTTATCGCTTGTATTGACGGTCAGCGTATATGTGCCGCCGTCTTCCGTTATCCTGGCTCCTGTAACGGTGAGGGCAGTTTTTTCTGCAGGTTTTACAATCAGCTCTTCATAGAGGTTTGAGCATGATGTAAGGGCAAAGCCCAGCGCAATCGTTACATATAATAAAATCTTTTTCATGTCCTTGCCCCCTATTTCTTAATCCTGAATTCTACGCGGCGGTTCTTCCACCAGTTGGCCTTGTCGCGCCTTGAAGCAAGAGGATTTGCGCCGCCCATTCCGCGGGCTTCAAGCTGGCTTGGGTCTATGCCCCGCTTAACCAGCTCTTCAACGATTGCTTCCGCTCGTTTCTGTGAGAGCGGGATAAGCTCTTCCACATTCTCTTTTTCCGTGCCAGAAATGTTGTTTGCATAGCCTTCGATTACAGCCTTTGCACCTGTATGAGACTTTATCTGCTGTGCCACTTCGTTTAGAGTGTCATGGTTTGCCTTTGCCTGTTCTTCCGAAAGCTTGTCGAAAGTGGCGGCATCAGGGTCAAATGCGATTGTCTGAACGACAATCTTCCATTCATGCTCTGGAACGATTACTTCAAGGATAAGGCCTGTGCTGATTTTTATATCCGTTTCTGCCGTAAGCTCTTTTGTTCTGAGCCGGTCAGTTCTGCTTGGAGTTACGGTAAGATAAGCGGTGTATGTGTTCTTTGAAACTACATTCTCGCCCCTGTCGCTCTTTCCGTCCCATTCAAGGCTTTCTGGCAGCGCGCCGCTTCCCTTGAAGGTCTTGAAGTCGTGTCCCTGAGGATCTTTGATAAGAATCTGCCAGCTTTCAGGGGTTTCTTCTATATAGTTTATCTTTGGAGAGAATACTATGGTGTCGTTCATGCCGTCGCCGTCCGGGGTAAAGTTCTCCGCACCACTGGCGTTAAGGCTGGCAGTGGGATTTGGCCATGAAGCGATTTCTGCACGGCGTGCCTCTTCTGCTGCAATCCGCCTGGCTTCTTCTTCGGCACGAAGCCTCTCTTCCTCTGCGATTCTTGCGGCTTCTTCTTCTGCGGCTTTTCTTGCTTCCTCTGCCTTACGGAGTTCCTCTGCAATCCGCTGTCGTTCTGCCTCATCTGCGGCCTCTTCCATTGCACGGCGTTTAGCGTCCTCTTCCTCTTTGAGGCGGCGTGCTTCTTCTTCCTGCCTTTCCCTTTCAAGACGCTGCTGTTCTGCAAGGAGTGCCTTTTTCTCCTCTTCTTTCTGAGCCTTCTTTTCTTTTATAAAACTGTCTATGTGCCAGA
>CADBSK010000162.1 GCA_902797305.1 uncultured Spirochaetaceae bacterium
CCAACGGCGTCCGAGCTCCCAGTTGATCTGGAAGTCGTCCTTCGACTCGCCCATCGGCTCGCAAGCCTTGTTCGTGTTCTGGATGTAATACCACACGCTGCGCAGGCCCTCGCGCTCCGGATAGAAGCACAGCGGCAGCACGACGTCGCAGTTCGCCATGAGCGTCGGGGTCATGAAGCAGTCGACGCCTACGACGAAGTCGCAGTTCTTCAAGCCCTTCTCGACACGCGGCTCGGGGTCTTGAGCGCAGCATGCCAGCGGGTTGGTGGACTGGATCCACGCACCGTGAATCTTGAACGGACGGCCCGTGACCAGCTGGTCGATCATCGAGTCGGCCTGGCACTGCACCATGCCGGAGTTCGTGATCATCTCGTACGTCGAGCCGATGCGCTCCTTCTCCTGCTGCGGGGTGAACACCTCGCGCGGATCGGGCGGCAGCCAAACTTCGGTGTTGTACGGGTCGTGAACGGTGATCATGCCACCTGGCCGGTCGACCTGGCCGGTGATGCACCACAGGTTGTGAACAGCCTGTGAGGCGGTGATGCACTGCAGGTTCATGTCGAGCGCGAGACCCCACTGAACGGCGGTGGGCTGCTCCGACATCTTCACGGCGGCCTCGATGATGTCTTCCTTGTCGAGCCAGCAAACCTCGGCGGCCTGGTCGAGGTCGTAAGGCTTAACGGCCTCGTAGTACTCGTCGAAGCCGTAGCACCAGCGGTCGACGAAGTCGGCATCGTACAGGTTCTCCTCGATGATGTACTTGCTCATCGCGAGAGCCAGCATGCTGTCGGTGCCGGGACGCAGCTGCAGCCACAGGTCGGCACGTGCAGCCAGCCAGGTGAGGCGCGGGTCCACGACGACGAGCTTCGAACCGCGCTTCATGCAGTCGACTACCCAGTGACCCAGGTTGCCGTCGGCGTTGGCAATCAGCGGGTTGTTGCCCCAGATGAAGATGTTTTTCGGCGCAACCCATTCAGGGTTGTCGTAGCGATCGGGGAACTGCATCGAGAAGTCGGGGCACGTGTAGCAACCCATGATGGTGTTGGCGGCAGCCACGCGGGGGACGTAGCATGCATTGCCAGAATGGAAGTACGAGTACTGGATGGAGCCCAGCGCGTAACCCAGACGGGCGTTGATCGGCGGGGTCACACGACCGGTGCCCGACGCGAAGATGATCGACTTGCCACCGAACTCATCGCGGATGGCCGTGAACTTCTCGTCGATCATGTCGTAGGCTTCTTCCCACGTGATGCGGGTCCACTTGTCGGCCTTGCCACGGTCTTTCGGATCGCGCTTCATGGGGTAAAGCAGGCGGTCCGGGTGATAGATGGCTTCGGCCACATCGAGGCAGCGCATGCAAAGACGCCCCTGATAGTAAGGGTTCTCCTCGTCGCCTTCGACCTTGATGAACTTGCCGGTCTCCTTGTCGGTGTACACGATGACGCCGCAGCCATCATGACAACCAGGAGCCGACCACGCAGCAGAACGGGTGCAGATCATCCCGTCTTCCTCCCACTGCCACGGCACGTCGCCGCCCGTATACATGACGGGAGGCTCGTTGAAGAATGTGGGACGAACTTCTTTCGATGAATCGCTGTCGTGGGGAATGTCAATTTTTTGAGTCACTGTTACATCACTCTCTCTCACACTCTCTCGGACGTTGTCGGCGAAGCTTCCGCCACAGCGGATTTGCCAGGCATCGCGCATGGCAATCGAACCACCACCCCCTTGCTGCACTTGCCCGAGTCTTCGCCTCGTTGCCGCTACGCTAAACTTCCCCTACGCGCGTGTCTTCAGGTCCAGGGTTCTCTTTTAAATTTTGGAACGGCGGATACGACCCCTCATCCGCTCCGTATGATGTGTTTACCTGGGCTTTTAAATTACGAGTTGTTTAATTATCATTTCAGAGAACAATGCCTGATGAGCATCTCAGTCCATTCGTATGAGCCTCTGGGACAAGATGCGGAAAAACCAACTCCTCCGTATGAAGCCACTCGACACACCCTTGTTAGAATGCCCCGCGAATGAGTCAATCTGAGGGGGAAACAATGGCTCGAAAAACGCTCGGCTTTATGCAGCTGACCATCATGTGCGGCTTCGGCATGTTCTACGCGTGGTACCTCATCGCCTTTTTCGGCTTGTTCGCTTTCGTACCCAGCGACTTGGATTTCGTGCGAGTCCATTGCGGGCAGGTGGCGTTTTTCGCTGGAAGCATTGCCGCCACACTTGGAATCATCGCGGCATTTCGTAAAACAAACAGCGTTGCCATAGGCCATACGCGTTTTCTCTATCTCGCTAGCTTCATACCGGGTGCGTTCATGCCGTTATGCATCACAGCATACCAGTTCGGCGTCGACATACCCGTAGGGGTGTTCTACGCAGCTTGCGCACTGGCCGGCGCCTCGGTGGCAGTAGGATTCATGCTCTGGGAAGACCTGTCAACCCATAGCAAGCTGCGCGGAGGCGTGGCTTTTCACGGCGTGATCTTTTGTGCGGGGGGCATCGTGTTCCTTGTCGTCACACTCGCGTTCCCCATTATGCAGGCAAGCATCGCGGCCCTCGTACTGTTGTGCATCAGCACGGCGCTTCTGGCTTTCATCACCCCTCGCTGCGACCACATAGAGAACCGCCCCCTTGAACCTGCGAGGCAGTATTTTGCGAAGACATGGCACATCGACATCGTAGTAGCCACCATCAACGTTGCATTCGGCTACGCCTTCATCATGTTGTACCAGATGAACACCATGACCCTCATCATTGCCATGGGAGTCGCGATTTTCGTCGACTTGCTGTTCTCGCTCGCGTTCGGGCGGGGCAAGTGGCTCGAGTTCGCCGGTTGGGCACGAATTTGCGCAGCCTGCGTTTCGGGTGCTCTGATACTTCTCGCTTGTCGTTTCGACAACGTGAGCCCCATCGCATTGGGGATAATCGTCCTCTTCTGGTTCGTCTTCCGCACCATGAACGGCGGCTCTCTCACCGATTTGGCTAACCAACACGATTTCTCGGCACTGTATTGCTCAACGCGCGGCAAACTCCCTGCCAACGTAGGTTTTGCAATAGGGCTGGGAATCGGCGTGGCAGCTCTTGCCAGCGGC
>CADBSK010000163.1 GCA_902797305.1 uncultured Spirochaetaceae bacterium
CTAGCGCATACATTCGTCAGAATGTGTATTGCGCCCTTGTGACTTTTTTTTCAAAAAAATCCCAAGCGAGTTGGTCTCGCCTGGGATAGCCTGATTAGACCTTAGCCTCTGAAAGAATTTCTTCTGAGTTTGGCTCCGAAGGAGCCTTTTCTGCATTTTGCTTCACAGAAGCCGAGTTGTCTTTTGATTCGGATTTGTCTTTGTCCTTTTTTGTTTCTTCACAAGGGGTGAACTTAATTATCTTATCCAACCCCTTTGACGTCATAAGAAGATTTAAATCTTCAGTATGACGTGATGTAAATCTTGTTTTTGAGGAGAGAGACTTGAGGAATGGAACAGCGAATTCAGAATTAAACAATTCTCCTGCAACAAGGTACATAGCATGGTTAACCCTTTTGCGGTTTTCAATTTCTGTCTGCTTTGCTTTTACAACAAGCTGTCTTTTGAGCTGTTTCTCCTCGAGACGCAAAGAATCGATATATTTCTTATAATAATCCTTGCGTTCAATCTCTGTCATTTTTTCGAGTTCAAGGCGACTCTTTTTTTTGAATTCAGCCATATTAGTTATCCCCCTTTTTAGAATTTTTTTTCATCGATTTAGAAACTTCATCTTTTGCATTTTCAATATAAGCCTGAAGTCTTCTTGTATATTCCTCGTCAGCCTCGATGATTTTGTTTTTTAAGTAGTCATCAGCTTCCTGCTCTTTGAGCTTTTTATAATCATTAGCCTCAATTTTCTGTTCTTTCAGATATTCAGAGGCTTCGATTTTAGCTTCCTTGAGAGGTTCAGAAAGTTCTTCATTAAACCTATCCGAATAAAACAGTTCGAACACATTTTCGCAAATTCTGTTCTGATAAATCTCATGAGTCCTAAAGCCAGCGAAAAAAGCAAGAACTATTAAAACCATTCCTATAAATCCAAAAGGAGCATAGACATTATTTCTGAAGGTTTCCCGCATCTGAACTGCCGTATTTCCCAATTTTATCACTGCCTGTTCATTTGCTTTCGTCTGATTTTCAAGTGAACTTTTAATCGATGAGTTCATGATTGTTTTAATCTCTTCCCTCAGATGAAGTTTTTCAAACCCCTCATTAACAGAATCTCTTACAGTAGTATTTAAATCACGGATATTTTTTGCAGTATTCTCCACCCTATTAAATAAGTTCTCAGCATCTATCCTGTTTCTGCGATTCTGTGAAAGAAGCTGTTCGTTATAGTCATCATTATAGCTCTTCATCTCCTCCTGCTGCTGAATAATTGTATCTCTTATATTATTCACCAGATCCTGTTCGAAGGTTGAAATATTCTTTAAGAGGATATTTCTGTCATTCTCATTCATTTCAACCGCTTCCTGTTTTGACATTTTTACTTCTTCAACAGCTGATTCAATGGAAATAATATGATTCTGGATTAACCCCAGAGTATCCAATATTTCTTCGTTTGAAGCCATTTCTCACACCTCCTATCTTGAATAGCCACTTTTGTGCTCTTCACCTAATTCATCTTCGCGAAACTTACAGAACTTACACCGATCAGACCCATCAGGAATGCAAAAAAGACATTTATGATCCGGTCCAGAATTTGAATGCATATGCTGTCTTGCAGGTTTTGGCATCGGATCAGAAATTCTACGTACAGGCTGCTGAGGTTTTTCTGATTTAGTGTATTTCGATGGTGGTAAAACACTCTGCTGAGGAAGTCTAGAAGAACTTTTTGCAACAACAGTTGTAACATCCTGCTTTTTAGCAAGGTTTGCATCTACATTTTTAGAAATATCTTCATACAGATTACCTACAACAGGAACCTGATTATTAGTCTTTCTTGCTGATTTATTTTTAGCCTTAGCCTTTATATTCATCTTTTTTAATTCAGCTTCAGCAAGTTTAATTTCATTATCAATATCCATTTTTTTCCTTGCCAGCTTCCTTCTACGCTTTCTTTCCTTATTGGTCTTCGCGGGCCCCTGGTGAACCTGAGGTCTGTCCAACTCTTTCCCTGTCTTGGCTACACTCTCGGCATTCCTTTCTTCCCACGATCTGAAATCAACCTCCGGAAGCCCTTTAGCCCTTAACATTGAATTCATAAGCTCTCCTATTTCCAGTTTTTTAGTCGCTATCCACTCCTTGGTATTTCTGTTACGATCTTTTTTTTTAGAAAATGTACCTGTCTCAAAATCCCAAGGTCTCTCACTTACCATATAATGTCCATGATTATTATCATTACTCTGAAGTTTTTTCGTTCCCTTCTCATCAAGAACAAAGTTACCTTCCTCATCAATAACCGATTCTATATGAGGTCCGTGCAGATCCCACTGTAAGGGGTAATGATCCACCGTACCATCCGGCTTATGTTCTTCAGCCAAAATCTTCGCAATTCCCTGTGCCAAAATAATGTTGTCTTCATCTGTGAACTCCTTTGGATGGGCAACAAGAATCTCCTTGCCCAACCTTGCATCGCACCGTTTTTCAAACTCTTCAACAAGATTCCACAGTTCTTCACGGGTTTTAGTCACCCCCTCGGGAAGAACTAAACCACCTGCCACATGACCACTCTTCTTACTGTAGTCATGATCCTTACCGTAGTATTCGTCGTGTAACTGTTCGCAAGCTCTGTAAGCTGCACATGCTACTATCGACTGCCCTTTTGCGCGAGACAAAGGTCTCGCTCTCACAAAAGCAATAGCCATTAACTTTTGCTCCTTTTATTTTAAGATGCCCCTAAAAAAATAAAGGCAAGGTATGTTATTCATACCCTGCCTTGAATATAGGTCATCCCAAGCAATAAAAAAATTTAATAAAGTGCTAAATAAATTTATTAATTATTCTCTTCTAATAATCTATAAAGATTACACGTATCTTTGGAAACAGTCTTCTTCGTTCGCATATTATTTTCTACTACTTGCAACTGGTGGCAAGAAACTGTCTGCCCAGATTTTTGTACAAACGCTTCTGAAATGCTTTCCAACATTTTTTCTGATACTCCATGTATCTCTGTACATATTCTAAAGAAAAGACAGAAAAAAGAATCTTGATCACCTGTCCATTTTAGAAATTTAGTTTCATAGTCATATACGATAAAAGTCTTTTTTTTTCCTTCAGGTATTTTTAAACACAATATTGAATAATATTTCTTAAAATTTGGAAATTCCTTAAAAACCCGCTGTAATTTTTCATTTGACTCTATATATTCATTTGAAAGGATATTAACCTCTTTTGATACAGGTGGTAATCCTTTTTCTACCATATCCTCTTCATTAACCGGATTCTCTACCTCTTCGTTTTGTTTTACTATAACAGGCGTTTCAATAAGAATTGGCTTATTTGTTTTTAACAATTGTCTCTCTTTTTCCAGGGCCAAACACATTGCCTTTTTTGAAACAGGAAGATGGGAGAATGTCATTTTTACGCTATTTGCTTTTATTGAAAACTTATATATCGTATAAAGAATCCGTTCTTCAAGTAAATTATTTTTAAGATTTATTGATGATATTAATTCTCCATAAAATTTAAGGAATAGTCCCAATAAACAAAACTCAACACACAAAAATATCATTGATATTAACAAAACACTCTTTGAAAAATTATGTATTGTATAGACACCAGATACACAAAGTCCCACAAAACAAATAAAGATAAACACAGATAAAATACTTGAGACTATAAGATTTCTCCAATCATGTCTGTAAAAATAAATTCTCTTATAAAACTCTTTATTTAATTCAAGTTTTATATTATTTGAAGTTTTGAATTTTTTATTTTCTTTTAAGTGATTAAATAAGAGCATTAGAGCATTGTTATTTTCCAAAATTTTTGACTTAGATAAATCTATTTTAGAAAAATAAGATATATATGTTTTCAGATCAAATGGTTTCTGTAAAGACCTAGGACATTTTGAAGCTATTAATAACAATAAAAATAAACAATTATCTAAATGATCATCCTCTATGTCAGGCTTAAATGCAAATCCTTTCATATCAAACTCCGGTTTTTGCTTATACTTTAACTTTATAAAATCAAAAATGTCAAATGTATTACTATTTTTTTACATCTCTTC
>CADBSK010000164.1 GCA_902797305.1 uncultured Spirochaetaceae bacterium
AATTTTCTAACTTCCCAACTGCCGTCATGTCGCCAATATTCTTTGTTTATCCACTGTGTGAACTGCAAGTGAGTAATTCTCCAATTATCAGGAATCCAAGCAGGGATATATTTTTCACCCTCAATCTCAACCAGCTGAGATTTTGGAATCCAACCAAAAATATCAATCTGTGGGTTGCCATCTTTGTAAGTGAATCCTGTATATTCACCACAGCAATATGCCTTTTCACTTTCCTTTTTCTGAACAAGGGGCAAACACTTCAGTGGAATCAAATATTCAGGCTTTCCAAATTTTCCCATTCTCTTATATGCAATTTTCTTTTCCATAACAATCACCTCACTAACAATCTGCTGAAACAGAAACAAGCCCATTGTCTTTATTCTCAGCCTGTTTCCTAGCATAAAATGCTCTTGCTTCATTAACATCTTCAAAATTATAATCTTTGAAGACATATCCATATTCATCAACCTCATCCAAATAAGTAATTCTGACTGTAAACATATTCTACCTCACAGTGTGTTTTATTTTGTAGGCTTTATCAACCTACATTTATAAATATAAACTACTTTATAAAAAAAGTAAAGTATTTTTTATAAATTTTTTGATTTTTTTTCTAGGTTATTTTATACTTGGATCTGAGGTGAATATGAATGAAAAAATTAAAATCTTTGTTGCTGGTGTTGGCAGTGCTTTGGCTCTCATCGGCTCAATTGTTCTCTCAATCTTATTCAGAACTAACAGACGCAGAACTGATACAGATGTTGGAACAAGAATTGAAGACGCAGGAACAACTTGCGAATCAGCAAAAGGAACAATTGAAAAACTTGCAGGAACAACTGAACAAGCAAGTAGAATTGAACAAGATATTGAGCGAACAAATGAACAACTTACAGATTCAATTAACACTAGCAAATCAATCTTGGCAGAACTCAAAAAGAGACACCTTCAAAGATAAATTGATTATTGGATCAACTTGTTTTGTAGGTGGATTCTTTGCAGGCTCAGCAATTATCTATTTCAATCAAAAATAAAAAAAGGCAGGTGAGATCCTGCCTTGTAAAATTATGCTTCATTATTTTTTAATAGAATCATATTATTTTTGACTTTACATAAATAGATCCTTGTTGAGTTTGGAACATTATTATTCATCACCGCTCCAACCCCGCAATTATAAGCCATTATGACTTCATCTGTCACTTTCAATTTTTCCTGCAAATAACTTATGTGATGCAAGGCAAGAAAACAATTGTGCTTCCAATTGAATGGATCCAATTCAATATTCTCAACCCAATAATTATCTTTGAAAGTAGTCCATACATATCGGTCATTCAGTTGGAACAATCCGCAATCCACAGTGCCATTTTCATTCCTATGAATAACTTCAGGATTGAATTCAGGATTTTCAACCATAAGAATCGCAACTACTAGATCCGAATCAATACCAAGTTCAGCACTCAAATTGCAGATATAATCAGAAAGTGCTTTATTCAAAAATGAATATTTATGTTCATCTTCAATCACTTCCTGAATTGAAAAGTCCACCGCAATTCTTTTTCCTTTAGATTTTCCCAAGTAAAAACTTATGGCACAGGATAAAACAATGATTGCGCATATCAAAGCCGTTATCAGCATAATCAAATTTCTTTTCTGTGATTCCATCAAAATGCCTCTTCATTAATCAAGACTTTTAAATTCCTTGCTCTAGCCTTAAAATCATTGCTGGCATTCTTATAAAATGTCGCCATGTTCCAATCATTCTTTTTTGCATACTCAATTGCTTTTCTGCAACACTCATCACTCTGACTCATCAGTTTTTCAAATCTTGTCATTTTTCCCACCTTGCAGGATTTTTGAGGAATCCTGCAAAACCTTAATTTTTATAGTTTTACAATATTTTTGCTTTCCTTAAACATCAAAGCAACAAAACCCTGCTTGGATTCTTTTCCACTTTTTAAGATTTTTCTGAAAAAGAAGTATGCAGGATATTTGCCTGATTCTTCAGCAACTCGTTTCATATTCACTAATTCATCTTCAAAAGGTTTTATTGAAACAAGTTTATAATCACCATCATTCTGTGAATGAATCATTCCAATTAAATTTTCCATGCTTTACCTCACTTGCAGATCTCATCAACCTACATTTATAAATATAAACTAATTTATAAAAAAAGTAAAGTAGTTTTTATGTTATTTTTTCTTTTTATTTTGACTTGCTTTTATTGCCCTACCTTGTTTTTCAGCATCTTCTTTTTTCTTATACACCTTGCCTTTTTCACCCCATTTGTATCCAACTATTTTTCCATCTTTTCTAACTTCTTTCACTGGCATATTACACCTCACCTATTTTCTTAAATTCCTCATACACCTGTTCTATCGTTTTATTATCTGTATCAATTACATAACAATTAAACTTTCCGCAATCCTGCAACTTTTTGAAAAGTCTACCTGTATTCAAAACTTTTGTTCTAATACATTCTACATCAGGGATCTGCCCATTGCGATTCTTTACACGCTCAACTGCCTGCTCCAAAGATGTTTCCAATTTAATTAAACAAGGCTCATAACCTTTTGCTTGCAGGTTTTCATAGCAATTTATCAAATCATCAATTGCCCTCTGAAGTACACCCTCAACACACAAGGTTGCATCAGGATATTTTTCAGCCAAGAAGTTTATCATGGCAAAATAATTCTCAACTGTCTTGATAGAATCTGCCCCACCGCATTTATTTGAATAATTGCCTACAGCAACATATTTACCGCCTTTTGACACTGTGTATGTTCCGTAGTCATTCTGCTTTTCATAGAAGTCAAAACAATCAAGTAAAAAATCACCGTCATCTTCTTTTTGAAAATCTGACATTAAAAGATTCTTTACCAGCGTTGTTTTTCCTGCACCGTTAATTCCAAAAATCACTATTAATTTTTTCATTTTCTGCTCCTTAAAATCTCCAAACTTTTTTCAGAAAGTTTCACATCACCTTTTTGAATTATAAATTCATCTTTAATTGTTTTTGCATAAATGTAAATCATTGGTCTATCAACTTTGATTTCACATTCAACATTTGAAACTGTACACCAGCCATCTTTGTCTTGATATGGCGAATGATAATTCAAATAATGGCTTTCAGCATTATAATAAAAACAATCTGTTGTCAACTGTTCTTTTTTATCTATCTGAATGAATACATTGAAAAACATTCTACACCTCAAATAATCCATAATCTATTATAGGAATTTCACCTGAATCTTTCTGTATCTTTTCTTCAGGTGACAATAAGAACTTCTTGACATTCACACCACTATTTTGGTGGATATATTGCTCAGGAACAACGCACTTGCGTGTGTCCCATAAAAGTTCCCAATCTACACCCAACCACGTGTTTTCTAGTGCTTTTATGTCATCTGCCATGCGGTCATTATAATAACCAACATATCTTGAGTGAGTTGTTCTCCATATCTTTTTGAAAGCACAAGCAAGGGTTTCCAACTGAAAATTATCAATCTGAAGTTTATTCTTCAGATCCTTGCAGGCTGATTCCATTTCCTGCTTTTCTTCATCACTCCATTTATAATAGATTTTCTTGCCATCTACCTTTTTTGTCACCTTGTCTTTAAGTCCAAAGGCATATGCCAATCCATCAGTAAATGAAATTGCGTCAGGTTCACCCAACATTAAAATTGTTGGCTCAATATTATATCCTGCAATATGCTTTAATGCTTGACACCAGTTCCAAGTTGAGAATCTACCAAAATAATCAACTGATTTTAATGGTGTCCATAATCGGTCAAAATTCTCTTGAGGATCTTTTGAAGATAACAATTTGTCAAAATATTCCTTTTGAGAACTTCCAACCAACTTCTGATATGAAGCAACTGTCTTGACAAAATCTTTTCTTTGTTTCATTTTATCGGTCTGAAAAGGAATTTTATATTGAGCCTGTTCCCACCATTTGTTTAATCTTTCAATGCCCGCAATTTCCAAGTCTGGATATTCATTCCAAATCAAATAAGCGGATGGCAACTGATATGTTACTGCGTACAAAAAGCACAACCACAAGATCTGCTCTTCATTCATCTCCATACGATCAATGATGTAATTCAAATATGAAATAGCAGGGTCAACATCGTTTGCTTCAAGACTGTTCTTGCAGAATCTTTCAAACATATCAATGCTTGTTTTATCTATCTTCATTCAAATACCTCTTTTGTAATTCCTTGCCATCTACAGATTCCAATTTGACTATATCCTCAGCACCTGCCCGCATAAGAATGTCGCAAGTTGAGGCATAAATTGTTCCTGCTCCAACTCTTGCTTTCCATAAAGGTCTTTTGCTATTCCTCAAAGGTTTCAGCCAATCTTTAGTCATTGTGAGCATAGCAATACTTGCTGATGGAAATTTATCTTTCAAAGCATCACCATGGATTATTGCCTGCAATAACAATTCAGAATCATTTTTTGTACTACATTTATATCCAAATAATTTTTCCCAATTCTCAGGTGGTTCCTGAGTTACAACCCCATTATGAACAATTGCCATTCCTCTATCTTTTGAAATTATCGGCTGATTATATTCTAGGTCACTTGTGCTATATCTAGCGTGAGCAATCATTCTAACTTTGCCCGCATTTACAATTTTATTCAAATCAAAATCCTGCAGGAATCTATCAATTGGGATCGGTCTTGTTTCACAAATAATTTTATTATCATCAACCCAAGCAACACCACTAGCGTGTTTGCCTCTTATTCTTGAAGCAAGCATTGCGTGTTTTAGCACCTGCAGATCCTGCGGTGTTACATTTTCACTTTCAAATCCGATTATAGCACACATATTAAACCTCAATAAAAAATCCTGCAACCGATTGCTCAAGTTGCAGGATAGATTCAACTATTTATTTTCAATTGGCACAAATGTTCTATTTTCCTGATATTCATATATCAAGTCGCCATTTGCGTCATTGCCCACAGGATACAAGACACCCTCAAAAAGAGTATAAGGTGATTGTCCATTGTTTGGATTATTCCACAACCAACGCATATAGTCAGCCATAGACATACCGCTGAACTTTGCCCTTGTGCTTGCTCCACCCTTGTTGAATCCCTCTGCCCTTTGTCGCTGGAATCCTGACAAATACTTATCAATGTCACCCTTGACTTCTGAATAAGTTACTTTGCCATTTTTCTTTGCTAACATAAGTGCCTGACACCACTGCCCTCTTGAATAATTCCAAGTTTCAGGCAATCCACAGCATGAGCCGTTGCAGGAACATTCTTTGAAATGTGCGTCTGAGACATAGAATCTCATACCAATTTTTTCACATTCCTCTTTCATGTTTTTAATAAATGGCTCTTTAATTTTTCTGTTCAATCGCATATAACCCTGCTGAACAGAATATTTTTCATAGAACTTATACAAATCAAATCCGCAGAGTTCATTGAAGAAGTGGAATTTTTCTTTCAACAAATTTGAACGTCTTTCAACACAGAAAAATTCTGTGCCCAACGCTGTCGCACCTCTATTTCCTGCTTCACGGATCAGATCAAGGTATGTTGGTGTTGTAATTCCAATAATGAATGGTCGCAATCTTAATGTCGCACCGCCTGCATTCAACTTGGCATACTTCTCAATTGCTTCAAGTCTTTTCTTTGGTGAATCAACTCCAGCCTCAATGATTCTTGCCTTTTCTTCATCCAAAGTGATAATTGAAAATTTACAATTCCACAGCGGATTGTCCTTGAACAACTCTACATATCTAGGGTCATCAAGCCACCAAGTTGCTTTAGTTGAAAATGAAATTGGCATGTCAGGCACGTTTTTTCTCATCCAACGTAACAACTCAAGTGTTTTTCCATATTTTCTTTCATTCTCATCAAACTGGTCAGAAAGTCCACCCCACTGCATTGCCTTGCGTGCTTTTACATACTGACCAAACTGACTCTTGTCAGGCTCAGTGAAGATCTTTTTAAACTTCTCAGGATTTACCCATTTGACCTCATTTGCCAAATAAGCGTCTTTTCCATCTCCAATTCCACGCTGGAACTGACTAAAACAATACTGACATTTATAAGAACAATTTGAATATGTATCCATTGTCATTGGCATGGAACAATCTGCAATTTCAGCAGTCCATCGTGGACTAGTGTAATAATCCATATGTCTTCATTTCCTTTAATTCATCTAAAGTATATGTGTTTTTAATCTTTGTATTAAGAACTGAAACACCCAACAAATCAGCCAATTCCTGTTCCTGATCACGATTGAATGAGATGGTGATATAATCACGCAAAGTTGGAAAGTCATTTTTCAACTTTTCTGTCTCATCTGGTGTCAAGTCTTTTCCCTGCAACTCAGCAGGCAAGTTTGGAAATTCTTCAGGCTTTTCCTCACCCTGCATTTCCATAAATAATTCATCAAAATCATCCATCTGTTTTACCTCTGTTTTTATTATAGGATTAAAAATAAATTTTGTATACTCTACAACCCAAGTTCTTTGCGAATAATCTTCACTTCATCATCAGATAATTCACCCCCATCATTTTTGTTAAAATCTTCATAAATATTTACAACTTCAACCTCAACTCCAATTGAAGCAAGTTGCATTCCAAATTTGCGTGCTTTTTTCTGTGCTTCAGGCTCATTATCAAAAGCAATAAAGATCTTTTTGAACCGCTGATGAAGAATGCCAATTTGATTCTGAGTCAGTTCTGTACCCATGCTACACATAAAGTCATCACCCAACCTCATAACATCAAATGAACCCTCTACAAGCACCGCAACATTTTTCCTACAATGATCTATATTAAAAATACACTCTTTAATATTTATGACAGATTCTTCAATAGACAGGTTTTTGTATCTTGGAATTTCCTTTTCTTTTAAGGTCTGCTTGTCCAAAATACTTCTACCTGTCCAACTGACTAACTTTCCATTCAAATACACTGGTATGAGAATTCTGAACTTCCATCTGCCTGCAATTCCACCGCCAACCACTCCATATTTTTC
>CADBSK010000165.1 GCA_902797305.1 uncultured Spirochaetaceae bacterium
CGGTAACTTATCCGCGATAATCGGCGCAATCTGCGAAACAAACTGACCGATTCCGGTCATTGCTTGCTGAACGACCGGCATAAGGTTCTTGAATGCGGTACCGGCGGAAGATACCACATTATCTATTAACTTACCAAGGTCTGCATCCTTATCGGAGAAACCGGTAACAAGGTTGCTCCATGCAGACTTAAGCATTCCAAGGGAACCCTCGATTGTGGTTGCCGCTTCTCTGGCGGTCGTTCCGGCGATGCCCTGCTTCTCCTGCACTAACTCGATAGCGGTTACCACATCGGAGAAACTGTTAATGCTTAAGTTGGATGCTTTGCCGATGGATTTTGCGTACTCGTTAGCATCTGCAATGAGTCGCTCCATCTCGGTTTTTGTACCTAATACATACCCCTGCTTTCGCAGTATTTGAAAGGGTTTAGACTATATCTTTATCAAAGTCTTTTGCAAAATACCACTTGTACCCTTTGTGGGTTTTTAATTTGCCATGGCAACATTTTGAAATCGCGGTCACGTCAAAACCATCGTCCTTGGCTAAGATTTTAGCCTTGTATAGTTTTGTTTCTCCTGTTACTGGGTCAACCCTTACAACAGGCTTTGCGGAAAGGCTATCTGCTCCAAACTTGCCATAAGCCGGATGATTTTCACCCTTTGGCATGTTATCTCTAAGTCCGGTTCTTGCCGCATGGTGCTGATTTTCTTTTGCGGTAACCCACTCCAGGTTTTCAACTGTGTTATTTTGCTTGTTTCCGTCAATATGGTTCACTTGCGGTTTGTTCTCTGGGTTATCAATAAAATGAATTGCTACAAGCCGATGCACACCAATCCATTTCCTTTGGTTGTGCTTCCTAAGACCGACTTGCAAATATCCATTCGGTTTCAGACTCTGTTTAATAACAGTTCCGGCTCTATCATGTACCCCATCAAACCTATCTACACTCCTAACATTTCCTCTGTTAGAAATCTGATAATATCCTTCGTAACCGTTAATGTCTTTCCATATTTCCATATTGCACCTCCGTTCATATTTGCATTTCTAATAGTAGTATACCATATATGTACGGTGGTTTGCAATTTTACTTTGATAGCAGGCACTTCGAATGTCGTGTTAATAGACACCCTACGAGCAATGCTCTAGTCGTTTGACCTTTCCGTTTTCACGGACTTGGCACTGGATTGTCATAGGCTTTCGCCCTTAGAGTTCCCCAGTTAGCAATACACTCTCAATAGCCATTTCCTGCTATATTTGTGTATCACACCCATTCACAAAATGGTTCACCTGCTTTTACTATGGCAGTACATGTTTACCATAGCCAAGTTTCAAATTATCTAACCTTATTATAACCCTATGTTTCCATATATTTGAAAGGGAATAGACTATATCTTCACCTCATTGAGGTGGTGCGCACTTCCCACCGCGTACCAATAGCGGCAGTACTGAGTAACGAACTCATAGTCGTTCGACCTTTCCTTTCGGACTTGGCACAGGATAACCATGCGCTTTCGCGTTTAGGCTTCCCCTGTCAGCAAGGGCATCTCATACCGCCATTTCCTGCGGTCTTTTTGCCCTCACACCCATGGTATGGTTCACGCACACTCGTTTGCGCAATCACTCACGCAACGGACATTAGTTTTATCGTGTAATTCTGCTTGGCGAATCCTTGGAATGCTCCTTTAATCATTCCAATGTCTCCACCAAACGTGTTGAAGTTGTCGGAAATGGCTCGCATGGCTACATCGGTCTGCTTCGCCGCTTTGACAGTATCACCGCCAAGTGCATTGATAAGGGATGCAGAGAAACTTGTGGCAGTATCCATATATGTGTTCATGTCCATGCCTGCGGTCTTATACGCATTCTTGGCATTATCAAGCACAATGTTCTGCGCTTTCTCTAGCTTCGTCCACTCGCCCTTAACGTCATCGGTAGACTTGCCGACATGCTTGGCATATTCGTCAAGGCTCATACCCATGTTGCCATATAGCTTCTGCACTCCACCTACCAACTGCTCTTGCTCTGCAAATCCCTCAACGGATTTCTTCGTAATGGCTACAACCGCAGTCCCGGCGGCCGCAAGTGCAACCCCTGCCGCCTTTGCCGCAGTTGCAAGGCCTTTGCCAATCTTGCCGGCCATGCCCTTTCCGATTTTTTCGTCCTGGTTCAGCTTGCTTCGGTATTCATCATCATTCAAGCCAAGCCAAGCAGTCATCTTATATACGGACATATATCATCAATCA
>CADBSK010000166.1 GCA_902797305.1 uncultured Spirochaetaceae bacterium
GGAAAAGATGTCTGTTTTAAAAAGCTCCTTTCCGTTTGCGTCAAACATCTCAATTATACTTCCTGCGCCCTCATCGGTGCTGAGAAGCGATATGCCTATCCTTCTGCCCTTTGAAACAGCCGCGTCCAAAATGCTGTAAGAGCCGGAATCCCATGCGAAGATCCGTTTTCCTCTTTTGTTAAATACAACCACCTGACCTTTAAAGTATTCCTTTTCGGTAACGGCTATGACATCGCCGTTTTCCGACAAGTCCGCGGTATAGATATTTCCCTCGGTCTCCACCGTATATACAAGCCTTTTGCCTCTGTAAAGGCTTATCTTTTTCGCGCCCGTTTCGCTTATAAGCACATAATCGCCCTTTACCGCCAAAACAGGCTCCTGCATCTGTATGCTTTCTATCCATTCAAGGCTTGCGTCATGGGAATACTTTGCGTAAAGAGTCGCGTTCGCGCATACAATATCCTTTTTACAGCGCGAGAATAAGGTGTTTTCCGCAATAGCGAATGCCGTCGGCAAGTCGCGCGCGTTTACAGGTCTTTCCCGTACCGGACCTTCTGTAATTTCCGTCTCCTCCGCGTCCCCTGCCTCTTGCTCCGCTTCGCCGTCCTCTTTCGTATTCTCACCGCTTTTCTGTATATGAAGAGTGCCGGCTACCGCGTTTATTCCGCTTCTTATTCCGTCACCGCACTTTACCACAAATCCGGGCGTATTGCCCGACGCGGTAAGCGCAAAAAATGATTACCGAAAAAAGACAGATGACAGCGGTTAAAAGCTTTAAAATTCCGTCCTTTTTATTCATCGTAATACACCTCCTCCAAAAACAGTCCCTGCGGCGGCGCGGTTATGCCCGCTCTTTTGCGGTCGCGGGATTCTATTATATCCGCCATATCGCAGGGGTCTATTTTGCCGCAGCCCGCAAAAGCGAGAGTCCCTGCAATTATTCTTACCATATTATATAAAAATCCGTTACCCTTTACCGTTATTTTAATAAGCTCGCCCTTTTTTTCTATATCGAGGGAATATATCCTTCTCACCGTTTCGGCAACGGTAAAGCCGCTTGCGGCAAATCCGACAAAATCGTGCTCGCCCAAAAAAGCCGAAGCCGCCTTTTTCATATTATCGATATCTATTTTATAGGGGAAATGCCATGAATAGCCGCGCAGAAATGCGTCGGGAAGCTTAGAATTTAAAATATAGTATGAATAACACTTTCCTTTAGCCGAAAAACGCGCGTTAAAATCCGCGCCGCATTCCGCGGCTTCAAGGCATACTATATCGGGCGGAAGGTATGTGTTTATTGCCTTGGGAAGCTTTTCTAAAGGGATATCGGACTCGGTTTTGAAATTACAGCAAAACCGCCTTGCGTGTACGCCCGCGTCTGTCCTGCTTGAGCCTGTACGCTGCGGCATTGCGCCCGTTATCCTGCCGATTGCCCCGGATAGCGTTTCCTGTACTGTGGGCGCGTTTTTCTGCATCTGCCAGCCATGATACGCCGTTCCGTCATATTGTAAAATCAGCTTTATGTTACGCATTTTTTGACCTCTTACCGTATAAGAACTATTCCCGTACAGAATACGAGCATTAACGCCGCGGCTACCGCGTCGCGCCATGTCATTTTCATCTGCTTCATGCGCGTACGCTTTTTTCCGCTGTTATAGCATCTGGAGTCCATAGCGACGGCCAGATCGTCCGCCCTTTTAAACGCGCTTATAAAAAGGGGTATAAGTATCGGCACCATTGCCTTTACCCTGCGGAATATGCTTCCGCTTTCAAAGTCCGCGCCCCTTGCCTTCTGCGCTTTGATTATTTTATCCGTTTCCTCGGAAAGAGTGGGTATAAACCGTATCGCAATAGTCATCATCATAGCGATTTCGTGCGACGGCACCTTTATTACCGAAAATGGCTCTAATATTTTTTCTATGCCGTCGGTCAGCATAATCGGAGTTGTGGTAAGAGTCAGGAGCGATGTGCCCATTACCAGAAGAACAAGCCGGAACGCCATTCTTACCGCGTTTACTACGCCCTCTTTCGTTATTTTGATCCGGACGAACCTTTCGGACGCCCACAAAACAGTTTCTCC
>CADBSK010000167.1 GCA_902797305.1 uncultured Spirochaetaceae bacterium
TGAGCAATTATCGAGAAATTCCTGATTTTCGTCGGGTCGTGATGTACCCTATGTGAAGACGTTTGAGGCAAATTCTCCCTCTTTCGGATTGTTTTAGACGGTAGACGTTATTCTATGCTAAGATTTACGGGTTTCGTCTGGAAACAAGACATTAAATACGGAGGAATCAAGAGTGGCAAACATAAAGAGTCAGAAGAAGCGCATCATCACCAACGAGAAAGCGCGTATGCGCAATCGCGCTGTCAAGTCGGAGCTCAAGACCGCGACCCGTCATGTTAAAGACGCAGTTGCCGCAGGTAACGGTGCAGAAGCATACGCCGCCGCACTCGCTGCATGCCGTCTCATGGACAAAGCCGCGTCGAAGGGCGTTATTCACAAGAACCAGGCAGCTAACCGCAAGAGCGGCATCATGGCCCTGGTGAACCCCATCGTGACCGACGAGGACCGCGCAGCATACGTCAAACCGGCGCCCAAAGCTGCCAAGACCGGCTCCAAGAAAGCCGCACGCAAGGCAGAGCGCGCTGCCGAGATGGCGAAGGCCAACGAGGAAAAGGACAAGCGTCGCGAAGCTCAGAAGAAGGCTGAAGCCAAAGCTGCCGAGCGCAAGGCCAAAGAGGCCGAGGAAGCTGCGAAGGCTGAAGCCGAAGCTGCAGCTGCTGAGGAAGCTGCCGAAGGCGAGACCGAAGAGGCCGCCGAATAACTAAGGCAACGAATGGACCCTGGGTCCATCCGCATATCAAGCGAAAGCGCCCCGTTTCAAACGGGGCGCTTTCGTTTTCAGGAGTTCATTTCACAGTGGAGAACAGCCAGTCCTTGAAAGCAGCGTCGGGGTCGGTTCCACTCTTCATATCCCGTTCGCAATCACGCGCGGTTGAGAAGGCTCTCTTGAGTTCTTCCTCGGTAAACCCGGCAGCCCATCTTGAATGATTCTTTACGCGCCATGCTGGCACTTTCAGCACTTCTGCCAGCCTACCACCCTCTCCGCGGGCATCGAGCGATTTAGCGCAGGCCAATTCACGCAATCTCACCGTACACATCCCGATGAGCGCATAAGGACTCGATGATTCAACGAGCGGCAGCAACCGTAGGCACTCGCGAGCATCGCGGGCAGAAAACGCATCGACGAGATGCCAGGGCTTTACTTCCGCCGTTCGAGTTACCAGCCGTCGCACTTCCTGATCGGTTACCGGGTCGTTGCCCAAGTGCGCAAGCGCGAGCTTTCTGAGCTCAGAATCAATCGCGATCGTGTCTTCTCCTACCAAGTCGACGAGCAATTCCGCCGCCGAAGCAGTAAGGGTAAATCCATGCCCTATCGCCATTGAGCGCAAAGCCCGCACGAGCTCGTAGCGCTTCATGGGGGCGCAGTCGATAACCGCCTGTTTCCCAATAGACTGCACCGCTTTGTACAAGCGGGTGTTCTTTGCAAGCTTCGCACCCGATAACGCGAGAACGGTCGATTGATTTGGGTGGTTCAAGTAAGCGACAAGAGCCTCGCTCGCTGCTTTTGAAAGCTTATCGACTTTCGTGACTTCCACCAAACGCACTTCGCTCGCGAATGGCAAGGTATTGCATGCTTGAACGATATCCTCGCCCTGCGCTCGCTCTCCATCGAACTCATCATGATTAAACTCAAGGTCACCTACGGTCGCCAGACGCTTGCGAAGACGATCGAGCACCGTTCGGCGCTTCAGTTCGTCTTCGCCGACGGCAAGATACACGGGAAGGAGTTTGTTCGATTGGTTTTGCGACATGAAGATATTGTACTGGAAACAATCATCCCGTAGTAACGCTAATACCCGAAGCATCAAACGTGCACCGAATCTGGCCGTCTTCATCGGTGCGAAACACACGGGCGCCGACATCTTCGAGAATCGAGATGGTCTCTGGGTCAGGATGGCCATACCGGTTGTTCTTACCACAGCTCACGAGAGCAATTTCTGGATCGATAATTTGAGCTTGCTTCTCTGTAAGTCCGTTGTGCGATCCATGATGCCCTACCTTGAGAACATCGATGTCTCCGATGGCACCGCTCACGATAAGCTCCCCCATCTCCTCTTTTTCAGCATCACCGGTCATCAGCGTCGTGAACTCCACCGTTCCGTCTGATTCGGCATCGTAGTCAACGAGCATGCAGATGCTATCGGCATTTCCGCCATCCTGGTTGAACGTCCTTGGCCAAACGACGCGAATGGTGAACTTTCCAACGGTAAACATATCCCCCGCGTTAAGCCCGATGATTTCACGCGAACAGGCCTTCGCCTCCTCGATGAGGTCACGAGCCTTTTCGTTTTCGCATTCCA